>JBOFIL010000352.1:0-20406 GCA_051650165.1 Allobosea sp. | reverse complement strand
GCCGGCGCGATGCCATATGCCCCCCCAATGCGATGCGAATGCTGCCACCCAATACAGGCAGCCTCCATCAAGCAGATAAGTAGGCCAGCAAATGAGCGCAGCCTACTCGACAATAGGATAATCCTGTTGATGCCTGATAAAATTGTGCAAATGCGAAGCAGATTTGTGCGAATGCGAAATTATTGCCCATGAATATTGTGCATCGCACAATATTTCTCTAGGCAAATTGTGACACCGTCTGTTTGGACAATCATGCATCCCACCGGAACGCCTGCTAACACCGTGCAAGATCAGCTACGGCATCGTTATACGAATATTGGGATTATACTTATATAATATGTGTATTTTTTACGTGTCTCGCGCGTCCGCATGTTCGCTGCCAGCTCACTGACCGGCGTCAAGATGCCAAGAGGAGCATTGCCGTGCAGGCGCATCACCTGCTACCAATTTTTCCGGTGGGCTTAGCTTGGGCCTGGCTATCGCTGGCCTGGACGCTGTTTTGCCACCCTCGTGCTTATACAGGAGCCTGATGCGTGAGTGAGGCCGACACAATTCGGGTCATCATAGCCGACGACCATCCGCTGTTCCGCTCCGCCCTGCGGCAGGCTGTCGAAATGACACAGGCCAATGCGGTGATTGCCGAGGCCGGCAGTTTCGAGGAGATGACCGCAGCGCTCAATGCGCCCGGCGAAACTGATCTTGTCCTGCTTGATCTGACCATGCCGGGCGTGCAGGGCTTTTCCGGCTTGCTGTATCTGCGGGCCGATCACCCTTCAGTGCCTGTGCTGGTCGTGTCCGGCAATGATGATGCCAGCATCATCCGCCGATGCATCGAGTTCGGCGCGGCAGGCTTCCTGCCCAAACGCTTTGGCACGCAGGAGATGGGTGAGGCGATCCGCGCCGTCTTGGGCGGCGGCACATGGACCCCCGCCGACATTGATCTTTCTCAGCCGGTCGACAAGGAAACCGCCGATATTGTCCGCCGTCTTGCCACGCTGACACCGCAGCAGGTGCGCGTGCTGATGATGCTCAGCCAGGGCCTCCTCAACAAGCAGATCGCCTACGAGATCGGCGTCTCGGAAGCGACCGTGAAAGCCCATGTTTCCGCCATCCTTGAAAAGCTCAATGTCGACAGCCGGACCCAGGCCGTGATCGTTGCGGCCAAGATCGCCAATTCCGGCATGGCCGCGACCCTCGCCTGACAAATTCATCTCACCTGATCCTTTCGCTCGCCGCTTACATCATTGGACCCTCAGCCCATGACTGACGCACCCAACAAGGATGCTCCATCGGTTTCCCAAGCTCCGCGCGGAACCGAGCCGGCCAAGCCAGAGCCGGCAAAGCCTGCGCTGGCTGGCTTTCTCGGCGGCAGCCCCGGCTCGGTCATCCTCAAGCTGATCTTCGCCTCACTCATCGTTGGCGCGCTGATGGCGCTGCTCGGCCTCTCGCCGCGCGCCGTGGTGGACGGCATGCTCCGCCTGGTGCGTTCGATCTGGGACATGGGTTTTGATGCCCTGCACGAGGTCAGCGGCTGGCTGATTGCCGGCGCGATGATCGTGGTGCCGCTCTGGTTCGTGATGCGGCTGATCAACGGGCGCAAGAGCTGATGGTGCAAGAGCTGAGCTGAAACAGCCTAAGCTTGCGCCAACTCAACTTTTGGCAAATTCAATTCTTGGCAAATTCAACTCTTGGCAAGTTCCTGCATCCGCCGCCCGATCATGGGCGCGATGGACGTCAGCCCTTCGCGCGCCAACTGATCAAGGAGACCCTGCTTGATCTCGCCCACCAGCCCCGGCCCCTTATAGATCATCGCTGTGTAGAGCTGCACGAGACTCGCGCCCGCCTCGATCTTCTCGATGGCGGCCTCAGACGAGTCCACTCCGCCGACACCAATCAGCGGGAAAGCGCGTTCCACCCGCAGCGCCGTCTGAGCCAATACTCGCGTTGACATGGCACGGAGCGGCGCGCCGGAAAGTCCGCCGGTCTCGGCTCTGGCGGCTTCTGTCAGCGTCGCCGGCCTCGCGATGGTGGTGTTGGAGACGATCATGCCATCAACATGGCGCTTGCGCATCACCGCGACGATGCCGTCCAGCTCGGCCTCCGTCAGATCCGGCGCGATCTTGACAAGGATCGGTGTGCTTTTGCCCTTGATGTTTGCTGCATCGCGCGCATCCAGCGCCCGCGCCACCAGCTCATCGAGCGCTGCTTCCGCCTGCAGATCGCGCAGACCCGGCGTATTGGGCGAAGAGATGTTGATGGTAAGGAAATCGGCAAGGCCAGCCAGCTCACTGACCAGCAAGGCATAATCGCCGGCGCGATCTGTCGATTCTTTGTTGGCCCCCAGATTGACACCAACGAGACCATCCGGCGCGCCAGATTTACGCAGCCGCCTCGCCCGCAGCCTGGCAGCCACCGCCTGCACGCCCTCGCTGTTCAGGCCATAGCGGTTGATCACTGCGCCATCGCGCGGCAGCCTGAACACGCGCGGGCGCGGATTGCCCGGCTGGGGCTGGGGCGTCACGCCGCCGGCCTCGACAAAACCGAAGCCGAGTGCCAGCGCGCCATCCATCGCCTCAGCGTGTTTGTCAAAGCCTGCCGCCAGCCCGACCGGATTGGGGAAGTGCAGCCCGAAGGCATCAATGCCGAGCCGCGCGTCATCAGGCCCTGAATCACGCGCAGGCATCACCGAAAGCGCCTTCACGGCAGCATTATGCGCTGTTTCAGCGTCAAGGCTGTGGATCAGCGGACGTGCGAGGCCGAACAATCCATTCAAAAGGCCACGCCCGCTCATGCTGATGCCCCTGCCACCGCTGGCATATGCACGCTGACCTGCGACACGCCCTCGGCACCGAGCGCCAGCGGCACAATCCAGCGCACGGCCTCAAGCGTCAGCGGCCCATAAAGATGCGGAAACAACGCGCCTCCACGCGAGGCCTCATAGCGCAGCGCCTCGCCCAGCCGGCCGGCGTCAACCGCGATCAGAAGCAAATCTGCCTGGCCACGGAAATGCCTTGCAGCTGTTTCCTGCGCCTGCTCGGCGGTCGAGAAATGGATGTAGCCATCGTTCAGATCAATCGGCGCACCCAGGAACACGCCCTGCGCCTCGGCGGCTGCCCAGAGCGCTTCAGGCGCAATCTTGTAAATCAATGTCACGATATGCCTCATGATGGCCTGTAACGACGTGGCTTGTGCGCCAGCGCCTGACTAGCCGGAGTGTTGCAACCTGTCCACAACCGGGCGCATATATAGGACTAATAGCCGATTGCATTCTTGAATGGATTGCAGTCCTAGATTTTAGGCTCTATGTCCCATTCGTCAACCGGCTCACGGCGGAGTCGCGCCCATGCTGTCACATACCCGAATCTGGTCTGCCATTGATGCGCTGGCGGCGCGCCATGGCCTCACTGCCTCGGGCCTTGCCCGCAAGGCGGGGCTGGATGCCACCACCTTCAACCGCTCCAAGCGCGCCGGCCCTGATGGGCGTGAGCGCTGGCCCTCCACCGAGTCCATCGCCAAGGTTCTCGCCGCCACCCAATCCGGCATTGACGAGTTCCTTGGGTTGATGGCCCCGCAAGGCGCCAGCCGCACCATTCCGCTGATCGGCCTGGCGCAAGCCGGCGCGGGGCGGGTGTTCGATGATGCCGGCCTGCCCTCCGGCGAGGGCTGGGAGGAGGTGGCCTTTCCCGGCCCCGCCGATGAGCGGCTGTTCGCGCTCGAAATCACCGGTGATTCCATGCTGCCGCTTTACCGCGATGGCGACACCATCATCGTCTCGCCAGGCGCAACCGTGCGCCGCGGGGACCGCGTGGTGGTGCGCACGCTGGAGGGCGAGGTGACGGCCAAGATCCTGAAGCGCCAGACAGCCAAGACCGTGGAGCTCGCCTCGCTCAACCCGGAGCATCCGGACAGGGTGCTGGCGCTCACCGACATCGCCTTCATCGCAAGGGTAATCTGGGCAAGTCAGTGAGGCCACTCAGCCTTTTGCCTTCCGCCCTTCCAGGAAGCGCTCATGCGCGGCGATCAACTCACCTGAAAGACCCTTGGCGATAAGGGCGCGCGTGTTCTCCAGCCCGTAAATCGCCGCGAAGGAGCCAAAGCGCGGACCCTTGGGTTCACCCAGCAGGATCTCATACAGCGTGTTGAACCACGCGCCCGAAACACCGACCGAGCCATCCTTGTTGGTGGTGGCATATTCCGGGCGGCGGCCCGCATCATAGACAGCATCCTGCACACGGGCAGGGTCGTTCTCGCCCTTGGCGGCCAATGCCCCCAGCCGCTCCGAGAGATCAGCGAGCGCAATGGCCTCGGCCTCAGTGGCGGCGCGGTATGCCTTCTCCGGCTTCACGAAATCACGGAAATAGGCAATCGCTCCGGCCACCATCGCGTCCAGCCTGGGGTGCGTCTGCGGCGAGGCGGCGGGCGCATAGCGCTTGAGGAACCCCCAGAGCACATCCTTGCTCTCGGTATTCGCCACCGCCGCAAGGTTCATCAGCAGCCCGAAGCTCACCTGCGCGGCGCTCTCGCCCTCGCCGACCAGTTCCGGCTGCGGCGGCTCTCCGCCATGAATATGCCAGACCGGGTTGCCGAGGCGGTTCTTCCAATCCTGCCGGGAATAGCCGTTGAGAAACTGCTGATACTCATCAATGCAGCGCGGGATGACATCGAAATGCAGCTTCTTGGCCTCGCGCGGGCGCTGATACATGAACAGCGACAGGCTCTCTGGCGGGCCATATTGCAGCCACTCCTCGATGGTCAGGCCATTGCCCTTCGACTTCGAAATCTTCTGCCCATTCTCATCAAGAAACAGCTCGTAATTGAAACCTTCCGGCGGTGCTGCGCCCAAGGCTTTCGCGATCTGCGATGAGACCTTGACCGAGTCGATCAGATCCTTGCCGGCCATTTCGTAATCGACGCCGAGCGCCACCCAGCGCATCGCCCAGTCGGGCTTCCATTGCAGCTTGGTGTGGCCGCCTGTCACGGGCGTCTCGAAACGCTCGCCACTATCGGGGTCGCGCCAGATGATTGTTCCCGCCTCGCGCCTCACCTCATCGACCGGCACCTGCATCACGATGCGGGTTTTGGGGTGGATCGGCAGAAAAGGCGAATAGGTCGAGGCACGCTCCTCACGCAAGGTGGCGAGCATGATCTCCATCACGGCGTCGTAGTTGGCCAGAACCTTGAGCAGCGCCGCATCAAAGCGCCCGGAGCGGTAATTCTGCGTCGCGGACTGGAACTCGTAGTCGAAGCCAAACGAATCGAGAAAGGCGCGCAGGCGGGCGTTGTTGTGGGCGCCAAAGCTCTCATGCGTGCCGAACGGGTCCGGCACCTCGGTCAGCGGCTTGCCGAGATTGGCGCGCAGCAGCTCCTGATTGGGCACATTGTCCGGGGCTTTGCGCAGACCATCCATGTCATCGGAAAAGGCGACAAGGCGCGTGGGCACACGCCCTTCGGTCAACACCTCGAAGGCGCGGCGGACCATGGTGGTGCGCGCCACTTCGCCAAAGGTGCCGATATGCGGCAGGCCTGATGGGCCGTAGCCGGTCTCGAACAGCGCCTCGGTTTTGCCAGAGGCCTTCAGCCGCGCCACGACTTTCCGCGCCTCTTCAAAAGGCCAGGCTGCAGACACATTGGCAGCGGCAACGAGAGCGGGATCAAACTGGGCTGGGTCAAACTGGGCAGGATCAAAGTCGGTCATGGGGTGGCTTGGCTTCGCTGGGTCGCGGATGATCGGGAGCGGGAGAGGGATGTCGCCGCAAATGGCTGCGGCGTCAATGTGCTGGCACGCTCAAGCGTTATTCTGCGGCCAGCCGCGTCACGCGCAATTGCGCCAGCAGCGCGCGCAGCGCCGCCGGTTTCAGCGGCTTGTTGAGCAGGTGCACATCGGCAAGGCTTGCCGCATCACGCACCACAGGGCCGCGATCCGCCGTCAGCAACACGGCCGCGAGTGGCCTGTGACCGGAGCGCACCTGCCGAAGCGCATCGGCGTGGCGCAGCGCTTCGATCACATCCAGGCCGTTGTCACCTTCATCAAGATGGTAATCAGCCAGGATGATGTCGGGCCTGCGCGCGGCGAGGGACGCCAGCGCCTCGGCCCGGTTGTGCGCCACGGCAACATGGCAGCCCCAGCCGCCAAGCAGCAGCTTCATGCCATCAATGATGGTGGGCTCATTGTCGATGGCGAGCACGGAGAGCCCGGCAAGGGGCGTCAGCGTTGTTGGCTGGGTTTCGGCCTGAACGGCCATGGCCACCACATCCGCGCCAAGGGGCATCTCGATCGAGAACATCGAGCCGCGCCCTGGATGCGACACCAGCGCGAGACTGATCTTCAGCGTCTGGGCGATGCGCTGCACGATGGAGAGGCCCAGCCCCAGCCCACGTGCCACCCGCGCGCCCTCTTCCAGCCGCTGGAACTCGCGGAAAACCAGCTTCTGCTTGGAGGCCGGAATGCCCATGCCGGTATCCATGACTTGCAACATCAGCTTGCCGCCGCGCCGGCGCGCGCCCACCAGCACCTTGCCGCTCGGCGTATACTTGATCGCATTCGAGATCAGGTTCTGCAGCAAGCGCCTGAGTAGCCGCCTGTCCGAGCGAATATTGGCGGAGGGGATGACAAAGCGCAGATCAAGCCCCTTTTCGCGGGCGACCGGCTCGAACTCCCGCTGGAGCTGGCGCATCATCTCGCCAATCGAGAAGCTGGTCAGCTCCGGCTTCAGTACGCCTGAATCGAGCCGCGAAATGTCGAGCAGTGCAGTGAGAATATCCTCCACCGCCTCCAGCGAGGCGTCGATGTTCTCGGCCAGATCGGGTCGTTCGTCGCGCTTGTCGCGCTCCACAAGAGAAGAGACATAGAGCCGCGCCGCATTGAGCGGCTGCAAGATGTCGTGGCTGGCAGCAGCAAGAAAGCGTGTCTTGGAGGTGTTGGCCTCCTCGGCCTCGGCCTTGGCGCGCGTCAGCGCCCCATTGACGATGGTCAGCTCCTCGGTGCGCTGCTGCACGCGCCGCTCCAGCGTTTCATTGGCGCTTTCCAGCGCGCGCTCGGCCAGCACTGCCTCCGTGATGTCGGTGTAAGTCGTTACAAGACCACCATCGGGCAGCTCGTTGGTGCGGATTTCGATGACGCGCTCACTGGGGAAAAGCGTGAGCCGAACCGGATCGCGATCATGCATGAAGCTCTCGAGCCGGGTCGCCACAAGGTCTTCGGTGTTGCCGGGGCCATAGGCACCGCGCGCCGCGTTGAAATGAATGATCTCGTCAATGCCGACACCCGTCCGCACCAGGGTTGGCGGCAATTCATAGAGTTCGATGAACGCCCCATTCCAGGCGATGAGCTGCAATTCGCGGTCCAGCACGGTGATGCCCTGACCGGCATGGTTGAGGGCGTGCTGCAAGAGATCACGGTTGTGCTGGAGCGCAGCAGACGCATCATCCAGCAGTTTGAAGGCTGCTTCGCTCGAAAGATTGCGGCGCTTCAACAGCAGCGACAGCACAAGGCGCGATGAGGCCGCCCCAATCGCCGAGGCGATCAGGTGCTCGGCGAAGCGCAGCATATGGATGTCCGCCTCGCGCCCATGCGAGCCGGGGTGCTGCGCATGGAAGCCCTCGAAGGCGCGCTGTGTGCGGTCTGCGCCAAGATAGCGCGCGACGGTCGCCTGCAATTCGCTGGCCGAGACGGAGGCGCGCCAGAGCTTCAGCGTCTGGCCCATGCCGGTGGTGTCGCGCGCAATGAAGTTGCCAGCCTGGAGTCGCTCCATTGCATTGGCAGGCCGCATGAATGACATCGCGATATAGGCCGCCAGATTCAGCCCCAGGCTCCAGAGCACACCATGCGTGAGCGGCGCGAGATCGAGCCCGAACAGCGCCTCGGGCTTGAGCCAGCCAATGCCCCATGGCCCCTTGAGAACCATCTCGGCAAACAGGCCATCACTGCGCGCCAGGCTGGGAATGAACAGCGTGTAGCACCAAGTGGCCAAGCCGATAATGAGTGCCGCCGTCGCGCCATCTGCCGTGCCGCGCCGCCAGAACAAGCCGCCAAAGAACACAGGCGCCACCTGGGCAATGGCCGCGAAGGACAACAGGCCGATGGTGGCCAGCGCCGCATCGCCCGCCATGCGGAAATAGACATAGCCCAGCATGATCACCGCAATGATCGCCATGCGGCGGATCATGATGAGCTGCCCGCCCAGATCAGCGCGTGGCAGCGGCGCCGGCGGCGTCAGGGCTGGGCTCTCGATTTCCGGCAAGGCCGCCTGCCGCGACTCCCGCAATGATGCCAGCGCGCCGCGTCCGCGCACGAGCAGCGGCAGCACAAGATGGTTCGAGATCATGATGGCCAGCGCCACTGATGCCACGATCACCATGGCGGTCGCGGCCGAAAGTCCGCCAATGAAGGCAAACAGCGCCAGAAAGGGCTGGCCCGCCTGCAAGGGCAGCAGCAGAAGGGTCATGTCGCGGTCAATGCCGGGCCCGGTCAGCAGCAGTTCGCCCACCATCGCGACCGGCAGCACGAACAGGTTGATCACCACCAGATAGAGCGGGAACATCCAGGCGGCGCGGCGCACATCGCCGACATCGCGGTTCTCGACGATGGTCATGTGAAACTGACGCGGCAGCAGAATAGCGGCAAAGGCAGAGAGGGCCGTCAATGTCAGAAAGCTGCCGAGGCTCCCCGTGCGCTCCCAGATCGGCAGGCGGCCATCCTGGGGGGCAAGAGAGCGGGAAATAATGTCGCCGAAACCGTCAAACAGCCAATAGGTGATGAAAGCGCCGACAGCGACAAAGGCCAGCAGCTTGATCAAGGACTCAACCGCAATGGCGAGCACAAGTCCGTTCTGATGCTCGGTCGCGTCGATATGGCGGGTGCCAAAGGCCATGGCGAAGGCCGCAAGCACAAGCGCCACAAGGAAGGCCAGATCACCAAAGAAGGGCCATTGTGACGTGTCGCCGCCAATGCCTGTGGCGGCCAGAAGGGCCCCCAGCGACGCCGAGACGGCCTTGAGCTGAAGCGCAATGTAGGGCAGCGCGCCAATCACGGCGACAAAGCAGACCAGCGCCGCCACGCGCTCGCTCTTGCCATAGCGCGCGCCAACGAAATCCGCGATGGAGGTGATGTTCTGCGCCTTGGCGATGCGGACGATGCGCGCAATAAAGCGATGGCCAAACCCGATGACGAGGATCGGCCCGATATAGATCGCAAGAAAATCAAAGCCTGATCGTGCGGCAAAGCCAACCGAGCCATAGAAGGTCCAGGAGGTGCAATAGACCGCCAGCGCCAGCGCATAGATGGTCGCCCTGGCCGGGCCATTCATCAGCCGCCGGCCAGACACATCCGCAAAATGCGCCACGGCGAACAGCGCGCACAAATAAAACAAGGCGCTCAGCACCACCGCCCAACCCGGCAGCATTTCCCGCTCTCCATTGCACGCAGGCTGATGCCGCCCGTAGCCGGCACCACATTAGCGGCTCATACGCCAGATTACCAAGGCCGTGATGATCATGCGATGCTGAAGCTGCGGCGCGGGGCGACGCTACCCACAGCAGGCACGACGCGCCTTAGGGTCAAAGCCGCCCTCTACTGTTGCGTGCAGCAATATATCAATGGCAACTCATAGCATTTCGTGAAAAAGTATAGCTCTGTTAACTCTTTGATCTTCACCCATCGCAACATTCCGTCTAAAGTAGAAGGTAGGTGCGGTTCGCAATCTGCGAACGCATGTACGATCCACGACACGCTCAAATGAAGAAATAGGGGGCATTATGCTTAAGGAATTCAAAGACTTCGCCATGAAAGGCAATGTCGTAGATCTCGCGATCGGCGTGATCATCGGTGCCGCATTCGGCAAGATTGTCGAGTCCATGGTGGGTGACATCATCATGCCGCTGATCGGCCTGCTCGGAAATTTCGACTTCTCCAACCTCTATCTGGCCTTCGGCAAGATTCCTGCCGGCACCAGCTATGTCGATGCAAAGAAGCTCGGCGCTGCCATCGGCTATGGCCAGTTCATCACACATGTCGTGAACTTTGCCATCATCGCCTGGGTGCTTTTCATGGTGGTGAAAGGTATCAATTCACTCAAGAAGACTGAGGCTGCAGCGCCTGAAGCCCCGCCCGCAGACATCGTGCTGCTCGGCGAAATCCGCGATCTCCTTAAGAAGTAAGTCTCCAACTTCGCGCAGGCTTCTCGCCAGCGTCAAGGTTACGACCTGCTCATTAAAGCCCGGCATGGAGCACTCCATGCCGGGTTTTTTGTGCCTTGGGGTAATCCACCCACCATCAAGGGAAGCGATGGTGTCGATGCAGGAAAGTCATGCCTGCAGGTGGCTTTTGCGTGATATGGCTGACTCTCAACGTAAGCTCGTTTCACACAATTCCTTGCCAATGATTGCCGCCCATGCTGCCAAAACCTGCTGCCATGCCTGAAGCCTCAAGCCTCGCTCATCTGTCCGCGCCCGCGCGCAATGCACCGCCGAGCGGCATAGTCGATGTAATGAACTATGCCCGCACCAAGCCGGGCCTGATCCCGCTATGGGTTGGCGAGGGAGACCTTCCCACGCCTGATTTCATCAGTGCGGCAGCCAAAATGTCGCTCGATGCCGGCGAGACCTTCTACACCTGGCAGCGCGGCATTCCGGAATTGCGCGAGGCTCTCAGCGCCTACCACCAGCGTCTCTATGGCGGCGGTGCGGTCGCCTTCACGCCGGAGCGGTTTTTCGTCACCGGCTCCGGCATGCAGGCGCTGCAGATTGCCGTGCGGATGATTGTGGAGCCTGGTGATGAATGCCTGATCCCCACGCCAGCCTGGCCAAATTTCGCCGCTGCCATCGGCGTCGCCGGAGCTATTCCTGTCTCGGTTCCGATGGAGCGATATGAGGGCGGCTTTCGCCTCGACATGGCGCGCCTTGCTGCCGCCGTGACCCCGCGCACCCGCGCGCTGGTGATCAACTCGCCCTCCAACCCGACAGGCTGGACAGCGAGCCTTGATGAGCTGAGGGCCTTGCTGGCGCTCGCCCGCAAGCATGGGCTCTGGATCATTGCCGACGAAATCTATGGCCGCTTTGTATATGACGACGCTTTGGCGGGCGGCAGAGCGCGCGCGCCCTCCTTCCATGATGTGATGTCCGAAGAGGATCGCATCCTGTTCGTGCAGACCTTCTCGAAGAATTGGGCGATGACCGGCTGGCGCATTGGCTGGATCGAGGCCCCGCCAGCACTGGGGCAGGTGATCGAGAACCTGATCCAGTATTCCACCTCCGGCGTGCCCGTCTTCGTGCAGCGTGCAGCCTTGGCCGGGCTTGAACAGGGCGAAGGCTTCGTCACCGAACAGATTGCCCGCGCGCGGCAAGGCCGCACCATCGTGCAGGGATTGATGGCCTCAAACCGCGTTCGCATGGCGCCGCCGGCGGGCGCGTTCTATGCGTTCTTCTTCATTGAGGGCCGCGAGGATGGACGCCAGCTGGCGATCGATTTTGTCGATCACGCCAATGTCGGCCTTGCGCCCGGCACCGCCTTCGGCCCCGGCGGCGAGGCAGGCCTGCGGCTGTGCTATGCCCGCAGCGCACATGATCTTGAAGAGGCTGTCAGGCGCATCACCGGGGCGCTGCCAAAGCTGTGAGTGACGCGCCGCCAGACGGGTTGAGAACCTATTCGCGTATCGCCCTGAAAGATGCGCGCATTCTGGCTGTCGCGGCTTTTGGCGGCACGTCCTGCGCCCTCATCGGGATTCCTGCACCATGGCTCACAGGGGCGATGCTCGCAGCCGCCTTCGCCATATCAGGCCTTGGCTGGCGCGCACCCTCGCGCCCGATCGTCGATGTGGCCATGCTGCTGTGCGGGCTTCTGCTCGGCTCGACCGCGACACCCGAAGCGCTGGCAGCCATGGCGCATTATCCCGGCAGCATCGCCCTGCTGCTGATGAGCATTGCCGCCATCATGCTGATTACCGGCGGCTATCTGGTCCTCGTGCCCAAATGGCCGCGCATGGATGCCGCCCTTGCAGCCGCTCCGGGCGCGCTCTCTGCCGTGATGGCCATTGCGCTCGACAAGGGGGCTCCGCTGCCGCGCATTGTCATCATCCAGCTCTTCCGGCTGTTTGCCCTGATCGCCGCCGTGCCGAGCCTTGTGGTGTACTCAGGCATTGCGCCAGGAGATCTCAAGCCAATCACCAGCGCCATTGCCACGCCGCAGGGCCTGCTGGTGCTGGGCATTGCCGGCGTCGTGACCGCGCTCAGCTTCGAGAAACTCGGCATCACTGCGCCTGTCATCCTAGGCGCGACGCTCGCCAGCGCCGTGCTGCATGGCATGGGTGCGGTCGTGGGCACATTGCCGCCTGAGGTCGCGATCCTGTCTTTCGTGCTTCTGGGAGCCGGCATTGGCGGACGTTTCGCCGGCGTGACCCCGCGCGATCTTGTAGCGGCGATGCCGGTCGCGTTTATTGCCTTCCTGTCCTCAATGCTCGTTGCCATGGCATTTGCATGGCCCGCATCGATGGTGGCGGGCGTGCCTTATGGCACTGCCTTTGTGGCCTTCGCACCGGGCGGGCTGGAGGCGATGGCGGTGCTGGCCTTCGCGCTCGGGCTTGATCCGCTCTATGTCGGCGCGCACCATCTCGTACGCTTCATGGCTGTGGGTTTCGGGCTGCCAATACTCATTGCCCTGATCAGCCGAGGGGAGAAGCGACAGCCTTAGCGCATTCAAGGTTGCGCCAGGGCGGGGCTTGTGGCATGTCCCCGCCCGCATGAAGCGTTGCTTCGGGCATGCATGCTGCGGTAGCTCAGTGGTAGAGCACACCATTGGTAATGGTGAGGTCGAGAGTTCAATCCTCTCTCGCAGCACCAGCCACTCTTATGATAACCGATGATTTTCCGGTTTTTGGAGGGAAGGCTGGCGGTGGAGCAAACTTGGCAATAGCCTCTCCAACACTGCGTCTATTCCCATCACGGCGCCCGTTCCACGAGAGATCTCATGCCTGTTCCCATGCGCTTTTACGGCTATTTCCGCTCATCCGCCGCCTATCGCTGCCGCATCGCATTGAACCTCAAAGGTCTCTCGCCAGAGGTGGTCCATGTGCATCTGCGCAAGGGCGAACAGCGCGAGGGAGATTTCCTGAAGCTCAACCCTCATGGCCTGATTCCCATGCTTGAGGTTGGCGGGCACATGCTCACGCAATCTCTGGCCATCATCGAATGGCTGGACGAGACCTATCCTGATCCGGCGTTGCTGCCGCGTGATGCCTTCGAGCGCGCGCATGTTCGGGCGCTCGCGCTCTCCATCGCCTGTGACATTCATCCGCTGCAAAATCTGCGGGTGCTCAAGCATCTGCGCACCGAACTCGGCCAGGATCAGGAGGGGCTTGATCGCTGGTGCCGGCGCTGGATCGAGAGCGGGCTTGCTGCTTTCGAGTCCTCGCTGGCCAATGCGGGCACATCCGGGGCGTTCTGCTTCAAGGATGCGCCGACACTGGCTGACATCTGTCTGATGCCGCAGCTGTTCTCCGCTGAGCGTTTTGGCGCGGACATCAGCGCCCATCAACACCTCAAGCGCATCAGGGCGAGCTGCGAGGCGCATCCGGCTTTCGTGGCCGCGCATCCTTCCATGCAGCCCGACGCTGAAGCCTGAGGCTCAGCACCGGGCATTTCTGCCAATGCAGGCCACGCATGCAGCCCGCATGAAGGAGCGATAGGCGAGAGGGCTCAGAGCGATTAGATACAGGTTCAACCGAAGCCCATCGCTTCGCTGGAGACCACGCCATGTCATCGCAGAACGCCCCCGGAACCGCTGCCCCCGGAACTGCACCATCCGCCAAGAGCGGAATGATCCCGATGCCGTGGGCCGATCCGTTCCTGCTGGATTTGCAGCTCAGCGAAGACGAGCGGATGATCCGCGACTCCGCCGCCGCCTTTGCAGCCGAGAAGCTTGGCCCCCGCGTGCAGGATGCCTATCTCAACGAGACGACCGACCCGGCGATTTTCCGCGAGATGGGCGCAGTTGGCCTGCTGGGTGTGACCATCCCTGAGGCCTATGGCGGCATCGGCGCGTCCTATGTCGCTTACGGCCTCGTGGCCCGCGAGATCGAGCGCATTGACTCAGGCTATCGCTCGATGATGAGCGTGCAATCCTCGCTGGTGATGTATCCGATCTATGCCTATGGCTCGGAGGCGCAGCGCCTGAAATATCTGCCCAAGCTCGCCAGCGGCGAATGGATCGGGTGTTTTGGCCTCACCGAACCCGATGCCGGCTCAGACCCCGGCGGCATGACGACACGCGCCGAGAAAACCGCCAGCGGCTATCGGCTGAACGGCGCAAAGACATGGATTTCAAACGCACCCATAGCCGATGTGTTCGTGGTCTGGGCGAAATCCGCAGCGCATGGCGGCAAGATCCGGGGCTTTGTGCTGGAGAAGGGCATGAAGGGCCTCTCTGCGCCCAAGATCGGCGGCAAGCTCTCCTTGCGCGCCTCGATCACGGGCGAGATTGTGCTGGAGAATGTCGAGGTTGGCGAAGATGCGCTCTTGCCCAATATCGAGGGCCTCGCCGGACCGTTTGGCTGCCTCAACCGCGCACGATATGGCATCTCGTGGGGTGTCATGGGTGCAGCGGAAGATTGCTGGTTGCGGGCGCGGCAATACGGGCTGGACCGCAAGCAGTTCAACCGCCCGCTGGCGCAGACCCAGCTTTTCCAGAAGAAGCTCGCCGACATGCAGACCGAAATCGCGCTCGACCTGCAAGGCTCGCTGCGTGTGGGCCGGCTGATGGATGAGGGGCGCTTTGCCCCGGAGATGATCTCCATCGTCAAGCGCAACAACTGCGGCAAGGCGCTCGACATTGCACGCAACGCCCGCGACATGCATGGCGGCAATGGCATCCAGATCGAGTATCATGTGATGCGCCACGCGGCGAACCTGGAGACGGTGAACACCTATGAGGGCACGCATGATGTGCATGCGTTGATCCTCGGGCGGGCCATCACGGGGCTTCAGGCGTTTTTCTGAGCTGAAAACACCAAAAGCAACAGCCATTCTGCGAGGTAAACATCGCCGCGCACAGCTCGGTGCGTTCGATCATATTATTTCCAATAAGGCACAAATCCTTACTCATAAGGCATTGTTTCGGCACGAATGGCTCTGTGCAATAAACGCATCAGAACAAACCTTATCTGGGAGAGTGCCATGTCCACCGCAACCACCACCAGCTTCCCCACGCCAGCCGGCGTTGTCATCAAGGGCGCTTCCGTTGCGCGCATGGCCGAGGTGCTGACACCGGAAGCGCTCGCTTTCATCGCCGAGCTGCATCGCCGTTTCAACGATACAAGGAAGCGCCTGCTTGCCCTGCGCACCGAGCGCCAGAAGCGCTTCGATGCTGGCGAGACGCCGGATTTCCTGGCTGAAACCGCACATATCCGCGCAGGCGACTGGACCATCGCGCCACTGCCGGCTGATCTGCTGGATCGCCGTGTCGAGATCACCGGGCCGGTCGATCGCAAGATGATCATCAACGCGCTGAACTGCGGCGCCAAGGTGTTCATGGCCGATTTCGAGGATGCCTCCTCGCCGACCTGGGCCAACATGATCGAGGGTCAGGTCAACCTCAAGGATCGCTGGGCCGGCCAGATCGATTTCACTGATGCCACCACCGGCAAGGCCTACAAGCTGAGCGCCAGCCCCGCCGTGCTGATGATCCGCCCGCGCGGCTGGCACCTGCCAGAGCGCCACATCGAGATTGATGGCGAGATCGCTTCAGGCTCGCTGGTCGATTTCGGCCTTTACGTGTTCCACAATGCCAAGGCGGCACTTGGCCAAGGCTCCGGGCCATATTTCTATCTGCCGAAGATGGAGAGCCATCTCGAAGCTCGCCTGTGGAATGACGTGTTCGTTCATGCGCAGGGCGCGCTCGGCCTCAAGACCGGCACGATGAAGGCCACGGTTCTGATCGAGACCCTGCCCGCCGCCTTCGAGATGGATGAGATCATCTATGAGCTGCGCGAGCACATGGCGGGCCTGAATTGCGGGCGCTGGGATTACATCTTCTCCTACATCAAGAAGCTGGCGAAGAACGCCAATTATGTGCTCCCCGATCGCTCACAGGTGGTGATGAGCAAAGCCTTCCTGCAAGCCTATTCGCTGCTCCTGATCAAGACCTGCCACCGCCGCGGCGCATTCGCGATGGGCGGCATGGCGGCGCAGATCCCGATCAAGAACAACCCAGAGGCCAACGCCGCCGCCTTCGCCAAGGTCAAGACCGACAAGGAGCGCGAGGCTGGCAATGGCCATGATGGCACCTGGGTCGCCCATCCTGATCTGGTGCCTGTCGCGATGGAGGTGTTCAACCGGCTGATGCCGCAGGCCAACCAGCTCGCCAACAAGCGCGATGATGTCATCGTGGGCCGCGCTGACCTGCTCATGCCGCATGAGGGCACCCGCACCGAAGGCGGTTTCCGCGAGAATATCCGCATCGGTGTGCAGTACATGGAGGCTTGGCTGCGTGGGCGCGGCGCGGTTCCGATCTACAACATGATGGAAGATGCCGCGACCGCAGAGATCAGCCGCGCGCAGATCTGGCAGTTCGTGAATTATGGCGTCACGTTAGAGGGCGGCATCATTTGTGATGCAGCGTTCTTTGACCGCTGCCTCGGCGAGGAGATGGAACGCGTCAAGGGCGAGGTTGGCGAGGCTGCGTTCAAATCAGGCCGCTTCCCAGAGGCCATCGAGCTGTTCCGCACGCTCAGCCTTGCGGCTGAGTTCGAGGATTTCCTCACCGTTCCGGCCTATGCCAAGATCAGCTGACACACTCCCTCACAATGGGAACATCTCAAGGCGGGCCATTCTGGTCCGCCTTTTTCTTTGCTGCCTTGGCTGTTGCGCCTGTGCAACGCATCGCGATGATGCGTCGGCGAACACACCGTCTTTGCCAGATATTTGCGCGCGTTGACGAAGATTTAACCACGAAGCAGCGGGAGTAGGCGTTGAACAATGCCTCATTGGCATCCAGCACGGATGTCAACTCAACACCGCAGGAAGACACCTCCATGCTTCGTTCCATGACAGTCAGCCTTCTCGCTCTGATGGGCACTTCCGCGGCCTTCGCGGCTGATATGCCTGGCCGCAAGAGTGCCCCGATGGCACCAGCTGCTGCCTCGGCCTCCTGCAAGGAAACCGAGAAGACCGCTCTTTCAACCGACGTGTTCGGCTTTACCACCGGCTCGGATGTCTCCGATGTCGGCGCATGGGGTGCTTCGGCGACTTATGCCGGCGCGTTCAAGGGTGGCGGGTTCAAGCCCGGCTCGTTCAGCGGCCATGCTGGCCAGCTTCAGGTCTCGACCGCTTTCGCGCCGTGCTGGGAAATCGGCCCCTATCTCATCGGTTCAACCGCAACGGGCAAGAACCGCGGCGTTTTCGGCGATGCGAAGCTGGACACCTACGGCGTGGGCATCGAACAGAAATACAAGATTTTTGGCCGTGCCACCCATGGCTTTGGCCTGACGGCAGGCTGGGACATCAACTATCAAGGCTATGATGCCAAGGACAAGATTGCCATCCCGAACCTGAGCACCGATGGCGGGCAGGTGACCAACAGCTTCCGCTTGTTCCTTGACCGCGAGATCATCAGCGGCAAGCTGTTCGGCGCACTGAACCTTGTGGTTGATCAGATCTGGTTCGAGCGCCCTGCGCTTGTTGCGCCGCAGAACCGATCCGACCATTTGCGCCAATCGAACTTCACCCTCTCGGGAGCGGTGTCATATCAGCTGGTGGACGGGCTCTTTGTCGGCGGCGAGGCGCGCTATGTGCGCACGCATCTGGGCAGCTTCCTCAACCAGTTCACGGGCGATGCCATCTATGTCGGCCCCACCATGTTCTGGCAGGCCTCGAAGTCGATCGCGGTTTCTGCCGCATGGGGTGTGCAGGTCAAGGGCGCAGCCAATGCGTTCAATGATGTGCCGCTTAACGCAATCAACCAGTCAAGTCAGCTGAACCTTGCGACGCAAAACCAGCACATTGCCCGCGCCAAGATCGCCTACACCTTCTGATCGATAGCTAAGCATCGTTTGAATTGAGGGCGATCCAGAAACGGGTCGCCCTTTTTCTTTGTCACAAAGTATGCCGTCGCCTTGAAGCCGTCACGCATGCTTGCCATTTTGGGGTCTGGCGCGACATTCCAGCGCCGAGCATCAGGGGAGAGTTGAGATGACGCCGCAGGAACGCGACGTGATCAACGGCATTTTCGAGCGGATGAAGGCGGCGCAAGGTCAGCAGCGTGATCCGGAAGTCGAAAAGTTCATTGCCGACAAGATCGCAAGCCAGCCCTATGCGCCCTATGCCATGGCGCAATCTGTCTATGTGCAGGAGCAGGCGCTGCTCCATCTCCAGTCTCAGGTTGAGGAATTGCAGGCGCAGGTTCAGGCCTTGCAGCCACAGGCCCAGCAGGCTCCGGCGCAGTCCGGCGGCAGCTTTCTTGGCGGCCTGTTTGGCGGGCGCGTGCAGCCAGCCGCGGCTCGCTCGGCTGTGCCCGCAACCGGCGCTGGTTCAGGCCGGCCGATGGGCTTGCCACCAGGCATGGGGCAGCAGCCCATGAATCCGGGAATGAATGCCATGCAAGCCGGCGCTCCAGGCGCTCAAGGGCAAGCACCTGCCGGGCCTTGGGGCGGACAGCAGCGCCAAGGCGGCGGCTTTCTGCAAACGGCGATGGCGACAGCTGCCGGCGTGGCGGGCGGTGTCGTGCTCGGCAATGTCTTGATGAATGCCTTCAGCGGCTCCAAGCCGGAGGCCGCCGCTGGCAACACGGGCAATGAGAGCGCCGCCGCGCCAGCTGATGCCGGGCCTGCCTCGCAAGAGGCCTATCAACCCGAGGCCTATCAGCCAGCCAGTTATGAAGAGCCCGGCTTTGATGGCGGCTTCGATGGCGGCGGCGGGGATTGGGCCTGAGGCCCATCGCGCCTGCCTATAACCTGCATCTATTGCGACCCATCCGTGCCCCGCACGGGTGGGTTTTTTGTATCGTGCATCAATGCCACATTGAACTGTCATGAAAGGTGAAATAGTTTTAGATTAGAATTATTCAAAACAATCCGCGTGACATAGGTGGCGCATGAAGCGGTTCGATGAGCTGACCGAGGCCGAGGTGCTAGCGCTGGCGATCTCCAATGAGGAGGAGGATTCGCGCATCTATATCAACTTCGCCTCGAAGCTGCGCGCCGAGTTTCCGGCATCCGCCAAGGTGTTCGAGGAGATGGCCGCAGAGGAGCAGGGCCATCGCCACATGCTGCTTGCCTTGTATGAGCAGAAATTCGGCAAGGAGCTGCCGCTGATCACGCGGCAGGATGTGAAGGGCTTCCTCAAGCGCAACCCTGTCTGGCTGATGGAAGGGCTCAATCTCGATGCCGCCCGTCGCCAAGCCGAGCTGATGGAATATGAGGCTGCAAGCTTCTATGCCAAATCAGCCACGCGTGCGCGCGACACGGATGTGCGAAAGCTGCTGGCGGATCTCGCCGAGATCGAGAAGGGCCATGAAAGCCACGCCGGCAAACTGACCGAGACGCATCTGACCACTGGCGCACGCGCCACCGAGGATGAGACCAAGCATCGCCTGTTTGTGCTCCAGATCGTGCAGCCTGGCCTGGCTGGCCTGATCGATGGATCGGTCTCGACACTGGCCCCGATCTTCGCGGCCGCTTTTGCCACGCAGAACACCTGGAACACGTTTCTGGTTGGCCTGGCGGCCTCCGTTGGGGCTGGCATTTCAATGGGTCTGACGGAAGCCATGTCGGATGATGGCATTGTCACCGGGCGCGGCAGCCCATGGATACGCGGCGTGGTGTGCGGGCTTGCCACCACCATTGGCGGGCTTGGCCACGCGCTGCCCTATCTCATCCCGGACTTCTGGACAGCGACAGCCATTGCCGGCGTCATCGTCATCATCGAGCTATGGGTGATCGCCTGGATACGGTTCAAGTACATGGAAACGCCGTTCATGCGCGCCGTGATCCAGATCGTTATCGGGGGCCTGCTGGTGCTCGGCGTCGGCGTGCTGATTGGGTCGAGTTAGGGCTGGGCCAGAACCAACTCGTCATGCTCGGCCTTGTGCCGAGCATCCACGTCTTTCTTGGAGCGTCGCCAATTCGTGGATGGTCGGGAGAAGCCCGACCATGACGGCGAGCCGTTTGCCTCACATCACGATGACCCGCGTGCCCACGCGGATGCGGTCATAAAGGTCCGTCACATCATCATTGGTCATGCGAATGCAGCCCGATGACACCGCCGTGCCGATGCTGTGCGGCTCATTGGTGCCGTGGATGCGATACAGCGTTGCGCCGAGATAGATGCCGCGTGCGCCCATCGGATTATCCGGGCCGCCTTCCATGTAGCGTGGCAGATCGGGCCGGCGCTTCAGCATCGCCGCTGGGGGGCGCCAATCCGGCC
>JBOFIL010000351.1:0-2105 GCA_051650165.1 Allobosea sp. | reverse complement strand
GCGCCATCATGTTGCGCAAGATGAGCTTGCCATCACGCGTCTTCTCGAAATAGCGCTGCGATTTGCCGCCTGGCTCGTTCTCGTTGAGGCGCACCACTTCAGTCAGGTTGCCAAGTTTCATCTTGGCCGGCAGGCGCATCGCAAAGTCCACGAGGTCATTGTCGAGGAAGGGCACGCGGCCCTCCAACCCATGCGCCATGGCGAGCTTATCATCGACCACCAGCAAGCCATTGAGGAAGGTCTTGGCCTCGAAATACAGCGAGTGATTGATGTAATCCTCGGGGCGCGTCAGCTCATGCGCGTGATCCTGGAACACGCCGCGGAAGATCGCCATCGGATCTGTCGCTTGCGCCTTGTCCCAGACCGGGGCCATGACAGCCGGCAATGTATCGCCCGGTATCAGCCGCTGCCAGAAGCCGAAATATTTCTCGACATAATGGTCGAAATCATCATTCACCACGGCGCGGTAATAGCGCCATGGATAGCCGGCGAATAGTTCATCGCCGCCGGTGCCGGAGAGCACCACCTTGACGAATTTCGAGGCGAGCTTGGCGGCATACCAGTTGGGGTAGCACTGGCCGACACGCGGCTCTTCCAGATGCCAGGCAAGCTTGGGCAGCGAGCGCTCCATGTCGCCAGCTTTCAGCACCATCTCGTAATGCTCGGTCTTGAACAGATACGACATGTGCTCGGCCTTGGCGCGCTCATCATAGCCAAGCTCGACGCCCGAAGCTGAGTTCAAATCGAAGCCCACCGTGAAGGTGCGCATGAACGGCAATTGCTTGGCGGCCAGCGCCGTGATCGAGCCTGAATCCATGCCGCCGGAGAGATACGCGCCGACATCGACATCCGAGATCATCTGCCGGCTCACCGCCTGACGGAACAACCGGTCCAGCTCATCGAGCGCATCGGCCTCGTTGGGGGCGTTCTCGGGCTCCTGAAAATGGAAATCCCAGTAACGCTGCGGGCTGGCTGGCGCGCGCCCTTCCTCAATCTGGATATAGCAGCCCGCAGGCAAGAGCTTCACGCCCTCGAACAGGGTGTCGTCGGAGAAGAAATTCTGGAAGGTGAGATACTCGGCCAACCCGCCAATATTCATGCGGCTGGTGAATTCCGGATAGCCCTTAAAGGCCTTGATCTCGGAAGCGAAGAGAAACGCGCCATCAACTTGCGTATAATACAGCGGCTTCACACCGAACCTGTCGCGCGCGATGGTGAGCTTCTTCTCCTGCCGGTCCCAGATGCCGAAGGCGAACATGCCATTGAACTTGTAGAGCGCTGACAGCCCCCATTCGAGAAAGGCGGTGAGCAGCACCTCGCTGTCGCCGCTCGAATGGAACAGGTGCCCGCGTGCGGAGAGATCGGCCTTCAGCTCCTGAAAGTTATAGATCTCGCCATTGTAGGTCAGCACATAGCGCCCGTCCCGCGTCGCCATGGGCTGGCGCGCGGCGTCGGTCAGATCGATGATCGAGAGCCGCCGGTGGCCGAGCCCGATCGGCCCATCGCGGTAATGGCCTTCGCCATCTGGCCCGCGATGGGCGATGAGATCGGTCATCGCCTTCAGTGCAACCGGGGAGGCCGGGCGGCCATCCCGGTGGAGTATGCCTGCAATGCCGCACATGGCGTGTCAGTCCGTTCTGCCGGAGGGCTGTTGGCTCAAGTTCAGCTTGCAGCCTTGGCGCGGCGCTGTGCCACCTGCTCGATGTGATCCTTGCGCCATTGGATCAGGCGCTTCAGGCCCTCATCGAGATCGATGCCGGCGGTGAAGCCGATTTCCTTGGTGGCGCGCACCGGCGAGCCGATGCGGTTGCGCACCAGTGTTGCTTGGCTGCGCGGGGCATAGTTGATCGGCTGGTTGGAGCCGGTCAGGTTGAGCAGCTTTTCGGCCACTTCCTTCAGCGAGGTGCGCTTGCCGGTGCCGACATTGTAGAAGCGGTCGGTCGCGGTGGATTTCATCGCGCAGAGGTTCGAGGCGGCGCAATCTTCCACTGCGACAAAATCGAAAGCCTCAGAGCCGTCGCCCATGATGGTGGGTCCGAGGCCCTGATCGATGGCATCGAGCATCTTCATGATGACCGCGATATAGGCGCCGCGATAATCCTGGC
>JBOFIL010000350.1:0-5998 GCA_051650165.1 Allobosea sp. | reverse complement strand
TGAGTGATCATCGAGGCTGCGCCAGAGCGCGATGATGCCGAGATAAATCAGGAACAACACCAGCACAGAGGTGAGGCGCGCATCCCACACCCAATAGGTGCCCCACATCGGCTTGCCCCAGAAGGCCCCCGTCAGAAGGCACACCAGCGTGAACACCGCCCCGATGGGCGCGGCGGCCTTCTGCGCCACATCCGCGAGGGGATGACGCCAGACAAGCGTGCCCAGCGCTGACAGGCTCATCATCGAATAGAGAAACAGCGCAAGCCAGGCGCTTGGCACATGAATGAACATGATGCGGATGGTCTCGCCCTGCTGGTAATCCGCCGGCGCTTTGGCGAATGCACCCCACAGGCCGATTGAAAAGGCGAGCGCACAGGCCGCCCACATCCAGGGCAGCACGGCGGATGAGAAGCGCATGAAGCGCTGCGGGTTGGCGTAAGTCAGAAGCCGGTCCATGGCCGTCATCTAATCGTCCGCCTGCATGCCGGCAATGCGTGGATCAATCTCGTGCTCATAAGCTCGCCCTCAGCGCTGCGGCTGCGCCGATCACGCCTGTGACCAATGCGATGAGTGAAAGCGCGCAGAGCAGCAGGAAGGGCGGCAGGAACGGCACCGTGCCGGCAATGGCCGCATTGGCTGCCGCCACGCCAAAGATCAGCGTCGGGATCATCAGCGGCAGCACGAGTATCGCGATCAGCAGCCCGCCGCGCGGCAGGCTGGCGGTGAGTGCCGCGCCCACTGCCCCAACAAGCGTGAGCGCGGGCGTGCCAGCCAGCAGGGTCAGCGAGACGGCCATCAGCGCCTTGGGTTCCATTGCCAGCATCAGGCCAAGCAGAGGTGCGGCGAGCACCAACGGAAGGCCGGAGGTCAGCCAGTGCGCGATCGCCTTGGCCAGCACCACAAGTTCGAGCGGAAGCGCGCTTTGGTGCAAGAGATCGAGCCCGCCATCGGCTTCATCGGCCTGAAACAGCCGGTCGAGGCCAATTAATGTGGCGAGCACTGCCGCAATCCACAGGATCGCGGGGCCGATGCGCGCAAGCAGGTTGAGATCGGGCCCGATGGCAAAAGGCGTGATGGTGACAACCATCAGGAAGAAGATCAGCCCGAATGCCGCCCCGCCCCCTGCACGTAGTGAAACGATCAGATCATAACGAATCAGGGCGAGGAATGCGCTCATGGGCTGTGTGCGATCATGTCAGGCCAGATCAGATCAGGCCCCATGGCCATCTCGCGCAGATCTGGCCAGCCAAGGCGCTGGTGGCTGGCGACGATGACCATGCCGCCGCGGGCACGATGCCGTGCCGCCATGGCATCCAGCAAGGTCTCGGCATGTGTGTCCAGGCCATTGGCTGGCTCATCCAGCAACCAAAGCGGGCGCGATAGGCCAGCCAATTCATGGCGAGCGAGCGCCACGCGCCGCCTTTGCCCTGTAGAGAGCCAGCCGCATGGCATGTCACGCAAGCGGTCAATGCCGAAGCTGGCCATGGCCGAATCAAGTTCGCCCGGCAATGGCTTTCGTCCGGTGAGCACCGCTGCTTGAAGTCGCAAGCTTTCGACAACAGTCAGCCCTGGCTTCAAGGCATCACGCAGGCCAAGAAACAGTGTCAGGTTGGCGAGAGAGACTTCAGAATCGTTTCCAAGACTGATGCTGCCTTCTGTAGGTGAGAGCAGTCCGGCAAGAATGCGCAAGAGGCTGGTTTTGCCTGCGCCGTTTGGCCCTGTCAGCCACAGCGCCTCGCCGGGTGCCAGCTCAAGATTGAGATTTTCGAACAGCAGCCTGTCGCCGCGCCGGCAGGCAAGGCCGTGCACGCGTAGATGCATGGCAAGGCCGGCATCATGCGGGAGAAGCGAAGGCGCTGGCGTCACGTTCAAGCCGGTTGGTATTTGCAGATTGGAATTCCACTAAACCCGTGTAGCGGAGTGCGGTGAAATCGCCTATAGGCGCATCTGGCTGCGCCGCCGCGCTTTTCAGCGCGGGGCCCGGGCACCCCCGGGGCGGCGCGCGCGACATGCAGCGCCTGCTTGCGCCGCGGTGGCCATCCGTCCCAACCGGAGCCGTCGCAGCAACAACAGGGCCTTCAGAACCGGTTCGCGACGCGTGAAGTCCACAATCCGTGGCTCACATGGCTGGCGGGCCATCTGTGAAACAGTTTTGGCCCCGAAGGAACACATCATGGCTTCGCTCGACAGCTTCAAATGCCGCAAGACGATGACGGTCAACGGCAAGAAATATGTCTATTATTCGCTCAAGATCGCGGAAGAGAACGGCCTCACAGGCATCTCGGCCCTGCCGTATTCGATGAAGGTGCTGCTAGAGAACCTGCTGCGCTTCGAGGATGGCCGCACCGTCACCAAGGATGACATCATCGCGGTGAAAGGCTGGCTCACCAACAAGGGCAAGATCGACAAGGAAATCGGCTTCCGCCCCGCGCGCGTTCTGATGCAGGATTTCACGGGCGTGCCTGCCGTGGTGGACCTTGCTGCGATGCGCGATGGCATGACAGCGCTAGGCGGCAACCCGGCCAAGATCAACCCGCTCGTGCCTGTCGATCTCGTCATCGACCACTCGGTAGTCGTTGATTATTTCGGTAACGCCAAGGCGATGGGCCAGAACGTCAAGCGCGAGTATGAGCAGAATGCCGAGCGCTACAACTTCCTGAAATGGGGCCAGGGCGCTTTCGACAATTTCCGCGTCGTGCCGCCCGGCACCGGTATCTGCCACCAGGTCAACCTTGAATATCTCGGCCAGGTGGTCTGGACTGCGAAGGAAAAGGTCAAGAAGGGCAAAAAGACCGAAACCGTCACCATTGCCTATCCTGACACGGTGGTCGGCACGGACAGCCACACCACCATGATCAACGGCCTTGCGGTGCTGGGCTGGGGCGTTGGCGGCATCGAGGCGGAAGCGGCCATGCTTGGCCAGCCGCAGTCGATGCTGCTGCCTGAAGTGGTGGGCTTCAAGCTCTCCGGCAAGATGAAAGAGGGCATCACCGCGACGGACCTCGTGCTCACTGTCACGCAAATGCTGCGCAAGAAGGGCGTTGTCGGCAAGTTCGTCGAGTTCTATGGCCCCGGCCTTGATGCGCTTTCGCTCGCCGACCGTGCCACCATCGCCAATATGGGCCCGGAATATGGCGCGACCTGCGGCTTCTTCCCGGTCGACAAGGAAACGCTGGCCTATCTCGATCTTTCGGGCCGCAAGACAGACCGTGTCGCCTTGGTGGAAAAATATTCGAAGGCGCAAGGCCTCTTCCGCACCAAGACCTCGCCAGACCCCGTGTTCACCGACACGCTGGAGCTGGATCTCACCACCGTGGTTCCATCGCTTGCCGGGCCAAAGCGCCCAGAGGGCCGCGTGTCGCTGACAGACGCGAAGGCTGGCTTCATTGCCGCAATGGACACCGAGTACAAGAAGGCCGCCGAGATCGCCAAGCGCGTCAAGGTCGAGGGCAAGAACTTCGACATCGGCCATGGCGATGTGGTGATTGCCGCGATCACCTCCTGCACCAATACCTCCAATCCCTCGGTGCTGATGGCAGCGGGCCTGCTGGCGATGAAGGCCAATGAGAAGGGCCTGAAGACCAAGCCATGGGTCAAGACCTCGCTCGCGCCAGGCTCCCAGGTGGTTGAGGAGTATCTCAAGAGCGCTGGCCTGCAGAAGGAGCTGGACAAGCTCGGCTTCAACATTGTCGGCTTTGGCTGCACCACTTGCATCGGCAATTCGGGCCCGCTTGCGCCTGAAATCTCGAAGGCGATCAACGATAATGGTCTCATTGCCTCGGCGGTGCTTTCGGGCAACCGTAACTTCGAGGGCCGCGTCTCGCCGGATGTGCAGGCGAACTACCTCGCCTCGCCGCCGCTGGTGGTGGCCTATGCGCTCGCAGGTTCCACGCAGATCGACCTCTCCACCGAGCCTCTTGGCATGGGCAAGGATGGCAAGCCGGTGTTCTTGCGTGACATATGGCCCTCCAACAAGGAGGTGCAGGCCGCCGTCACTCGCCACGTCAGCAAGAAGATGTTCAAGGCGAAATATGCCGATGTCTTCAAGGGTGATGCCAATTGGCAGAAGATCAAGACTGCAACCTCGCTGACCTATGGCTGGCAGCCTGGCTCGACCTATGTGCGCAATCCGCCCTATTTCGATGGCATCACCAAGACACCGGTGCCCGTGACCGACATCAAGGGCGCGCGTATCCTTGGCCTGTTTGGTGACAAGATCACCACCGATCACATCTCGCCCGCCGGTTCGATCAAGGCGGCATCTCCTGCCGGCAAGTATCTCTCCGAGCGGCAGGTCGCGGTGGCGGATTTCAACCAGTATGGCACGCGGCGCGGCAATCACGAGGTAATGATGCGCGGCACCTTCGCCAATATCCGCATCAGGAACTTCATGGTGAAGGAGGCTGATGGCTCGACGCCGGAAGGCGGCTATTCGATCCATTATCCTTCAGGGACACGTGGCTTCATTTATGACATCGCGATGCGTTACCGCGATGAGGGCACGCCGCTGGTGATTTTTGCCGGTATTGAATACGGCAATGGCTCATCGCGTGACTGGGCCGCGAAGGGCACTCGCCTGCTCGGCGTGCGCGCCGTGGTGGCGCAAAGCTATGAGCGCATTCACCGCTCGAACCTGGTCGGCATGGGCATTGTGCCCTTCATCTTTGCCGAAGAGGGCATGAGCTGGAGCAAGCTTGGCCTGAAGGGCGACGAGACAGTCGCGATCAATGGCCTTGCCAGCGTTTCGCCCAAGCAGAAGATGGAGGTCGAGATCACCTCTGCCGATGGCAAGGTGAAAAAAGTGCCGGTGATCTGCCGCATCGATACGCTCGACGAGATCGAATACGTCAAGAATGGCGGCATCCTGCATTATGTGCTCCGGCAGCTGGCTGCCTGAGGCTGACCTGTCACCAGAATACGGCCCGACAGCATGGCTGCCGGGCCAGCCTTTTTCCTTCTGCGCGCGCCAATCGCAAAGGTTGCCGCTTGGGCGATCAGCGTGTAATGGCCTTGGCCTGCCCGTCCGGCGCGACGCGTGTATTGCCGTTGTCCGCCGTCCTTCGCGAAACATTACAGGCTGGAAGTCCTTCAGCCTGACCGACAGCCGATAAGAGAAGCCCATGTCCGCCACTTTCGAGACCGTCGCCGGCATCATTTCCGAGACATGCGACATTCCGCGTGAGAAAATCACGGAAGCAAGCCATGCCATCGAGGATCTCGGCATCGACTCGCTCGCCTTCCTCGATATTGCGTTTGCCATCGACAAGGCCTTCGGCATCAAGCTGCCGCTTGAGCAGTGGACGCAGGAAGTGAACGAGGGCAAGGCCCCGGCCGAGCAGTATTTCGTGCTCCAGAACCTGTGCGACCGCATTGACGGCCTTGTTGCGGCCAAAAGCGCCTGAGACATATCCAGGCGCCGTCATTCCACTTTCAGAGAGCCGCGCCGCCCGCCATGCGCCTTGAATATTTCGAGATG
The DNA here is from genome assembly GCA_051650165.1 of Allobosea sp. Lineage (GTDB taxonomy): Bacteria > Pseudomonadota > Alphaproteobacteria > Rhizobiales > Beijerinckiaceae > Allobosea. The sequence continues at coordinate 522 of JBOFIL010000350.1, read as the reverse complement.
ATCGATGAGGTGACGCGGTTTGACCGCGAGGCCAAAAGCCTTGTGGCGCGCGCCCATGTGCCGATGCAGAGCCCGGTGTTCGAGGGGCATTTTCCCGGCCACCCGCTGGTGCCGGGCGTGCTGCTGACCGAAACCATGGCGCAGGCCTCTGGCTATCTCATTCTCGGGCTCAACCGTCTTTCGCAGATGCCTTTTCTGATGAGTGTCGACAAGGCGCGTTTTCGCACCTTTGTGGAGCCGGGCGCTGTGCTGGATATTGCTGCCGAGATCGTCATCGAAGGCTCCGGCTATTGTGCCACCAAGGCGCGCATCACCATTGGCGGCAAGCCGATCTGCGATTCAGAGCTGCGCTTTCGCCTGATGCCGTTCCCCGCTGAGATTGGCGATCTGATGAAGGCGCGCACCTCTGCCATTGGCCTGTTTGCGGGAGAGGGCTGAAGATGGCGGGCCTGCATGAGATGGTCATTAACGAGGTGGTTGTCTCTGGCATCGGCCTGATCTCCAGCCTCGGCGAGGGGCTTG
>JBOFIL010000349.1:0-2065 GCA_051650165.1 Allobosea sp. | reverse complement strand
GGTCACGGGGCGCGAAACCAGCCCTGTGAAGCCGGGGAACGAGATGTTATAACCGCGCTCGGTGTCGAGCGGTGTCTTGTCGCCGATGCTGGCAGCCAGCTCGCGTGACCAGATGCCGGCGGCGAGCACGATGGCATCGCTTGTGCGGCGCTCGCCTGTGAGCGTGATTAGCGCCGGCTTGTCGCCTGCCTCAAGCCGCGCCACGCCAATCTGCTCATAGGCAGCACCGCGCGCCAACGCCGCGTCGAACAGGGCATTGGTGAGCAATCGCGGGTCGGAGATATGGGCGGTGTCATCGATATAGGCCGCGCCGAGAAACACATCGGAGAGCGCAGGCTCAAGCTGGCGCAGCTGCTCCGCGCCGATCATGTCGACCTTGAAACCATAATCTGCCTGGCGCTTGGCGACCTCACGCCCGGCATCGAAATCCGCCTGGTTGTCATAGACAAACATGCCGCCGCGCCGGTGGATCATGCCTGAGAGGCCAAGGCTTGCCGCAAGCTCTCGCCATGCAGGGAATGTCAGCTGTTGCAGGCTCGCAAGCGCATGGGTCGAGCGCTCCACCTGAGATGGGCGCGAGGCGAGCAGGAAGCGGATGAACCAGGGCGCGATCTTGTGGAGATAGGCCGGGCGGATGGCGAGCGGCCCGAGCGGGTCCATCAGATAGCGCGGAAGCTGCCGCAGCGATTTAGGCCCTGCGAGCGGCAATATGTCGGTGTGGGCGATCCAGCCGGCATTGCCTTGCGAGGGGCCATGCGCCGGGCCATTGGCATCGAGGATCGTGACGGCATGGCCCTCATCCAGAAGTGCGTGCGCTGTCGCGCAGCCAACAATGCCCGCGCCAATGATGGTGATGTTCATGCCTGTCTCATTCCTGGCTCGTCCCTGCTGATTCTGGATGGTGGCCAGCCCTGCCATAGCCAACGGCAAATTGCCGGCTTTCTCAAGCCGGGATCACGCAGGGCATGCATGTGCGAGCAGGCAGATATAGTCAGGCAGGCTGTGGCAAAGCGGGTGTTTCTGCCGCAGTTGGCGAGCGGGGCTTGCCGCTGTATCAGGCTGTGCCGAAGAGGATTATCCATGACGAAGACGACCACCGCCGAATTTGCGCCTGCCAGTGCCCCGCTTGATGCCAAGCTGTTTCGCGACTCAATGGCCGAGATCACTGCCAGCGTGCATGTGATCACCACAGCAGGGCCCATGGGCCGGCGTGGTCTCACTGCCTCTGCCGTGACATCGCTCTCCGACACGCCGCCCACCATGCTGGTCTGCATCCATGCTGATAGCCAGACACTGGGCGCGATCGAGGCCAATGGCAGCTTCTGCATCAATGCGCTGTCCGGCACGGATGAAGAGGTGGCGCAGGTCTTTGCCGGGCGGCGGGGCTTGAGTGGTGAGGAGCGTTTCAGCACCGGCCAGTGGGGCACGCTGACCACAGGCGCGCCGCGTCTGATGAGCGCGCTCGTGACATTCGATTGCAAGCTGATCGAGGCGCGCCATGTCGCCACGCACAAGATCGTGCTGGGCGAGGTTGTTGCCATTGCCGGCCCCGCCCATGTCGAGGGGCTGATTTACCGCAACCGGCGCTTCGGGCGTTTCTAGCTGTTGTTGCCGCGCGGCCAGAGCAGCGGTGCTATCGCCAGCGCAGCCGCCATGCCCAAAAGCTGCGCCGCGATGAAGGCCGGCGCATGGGCAGGCATGATGCCAGCGAATGTATCGGACAAGGTCCGCGCAATCGTCACTGCCGGATTGGAGAAGGATGTCGAGGCGGTGAACCAATAGGCCGCCGTGATGTAGAGCCCCACTGCATAGGGAATGGCCGGCGCATTGCGCGCCGAGACCCCGATGATGGTGATCAGCAGGCCGAATGTGGCGATGATTTCCGCAATCCATTGCCCGGTGCTGGCGCGGGGCGTAGTCGAGACTTGAATCAAGGCGAGATCAAACATCGCATGGGCCGCCAGCACGCCCGCGATGCCGCCGATGATTTGCGCCACGATGTAAGGCCCCAGATCGCCCCAGCGCAATTCGCCCCGGATCGCCATGGCCAAGCTCACGGCGGGGT
>JBOFIL010000348.1:0-1836 GCA_051650165.1 Allobosea sp. | reverse complement strand
GGAGCCTTGTTGCCTCTGGGAGGAAAAGTGGCGCCGAGACCATCTCGCTGCGTGATGGGAGCGCTCAGTTTGATGGGCGGCTACGGCAGTACACGCTGGTTCAGATCATCAATGATAACATGCCCTTCCTGCTCGACTCCACATTGGCGGAGCTGGCTGATCAGGGGTTTGATCTCAAGCTTGTCACGCATCCCATCATTGGCGTGAAGCGCGGCGAAGATGGCGGTTTCATCGAGTTTGTTGGCGAGGCGGCAGGGCGTGCGCCAGAAGGGGCGCGCCGCGAAAGCCTGATCTCGATCATTGTCGATCGCATTGACGATCCTGCTGCGATGGAGCGCCTGAAGGCCGGGCTTGCACGCGTCTATGCCGATGTGCGCGTTGCGGTCAGTGATTGGTCTGCGATGCGTGCGCGCATCACCGAAGCAGCGCAGGCTTACCGTGCCAACCCGCCACCGCTGGCCGATGAGGAGGTCAAAGAGGCTATCGCCTTCATGGACTGGATGATTGGCGACAATTTCACACTTCTTGGCGTGCGGGCCTACGGTTTTCCTGACTCAGATGTGGCAGCCGATCCGGTTGCTGGTTCCGGCCTCGGCATCCTGCGTGACCCCGAAACGCGGGTGCTGCGGCGCGGGCGCGAGCTGGTGGTGATGAGCCCTGAGGTACGGGCATTCCTTGCCAAGCCGCGTGCGCTGATCATCACCAAGGCGAATGTGAAGAGCCGCGTGCATCGACGCGTGCATCTTGATTATGTCGGCGTGAAGCTGTTCACACCCGATGGCCGGCTTGATGGTGAGCTCCGTGTTGTCGGCCTGATGACATCGAATGCCTATACCGGCTCGACTATCGATATTCCGTATCTGCGTCACAAGGTGAAGCTGGTGGCGAAGCGCGCGGGCTTTGATGCGGCGAGCTATTCAGGCCGCGCACTGATGAATGTGCTGGATTCATATCCGCGCGATGAGCTGTTCCAGATCGACCCAGCGACGCTTGAGCGCTTCGTGGTGCAGGTGATGCAGCTCACCGAGCGTCCGCGCATCCGGGCGCTGGCGCGTGTCGATGAATTTGATCGTTTCGTCTCCGTTCTGGTTTATATCCCGAAGGATCGTTACGACACCAATGTGCGCCGCCGCGTCGGCCAGTTCCTGACTGGCGTGTTCAATGGCAGGCTATCGGCGGCGTATCCCGCTTATCCGGAGGGCCCGCTTGCCCGCACGCATTACGTGATCGGGCGGGACGAGGGCAAAACTCCCAAGGTCGATCAGGCCGAGATCGAGGCCGGGATTGCGGCGATTGTGCGCACCTGGGCCGACAATCTCAAGGATGCGCTCGACGCGGCGCGCACTGGCCCCCAGGCGCGTGCGCTGGCCGAGCGCTATGCCGAGGCATTTGGCGCGGCGTATCGTGAGAATTTCACCGCGTCCGCGGCGCTTGGTGACATCGCCACCTTGCAGACACTATCGCCAGAGAGGCCCCGTGCGGTGAACCTCTATCGGCGCGAGGGCGACCCGGCGACGCGGGTGAACCTCAAGGTTTTCTCGCTTGCCGAAGCGATGCCTCTTTCGTCGCGCGTGCCGATGCTGGAAAATCTTGGCTTCAAGGTGGTCAATGAGCGCACCTATGCTGTGCGAACGCCCGCAGAGGGCGATGCTGGCCGCACATGGCTGCATGACATGTCGCTGGAACGTGCCAGCGGCGGGCCGATCGAGATCGAGACCGTCGATCCCTTGATCGAGGCGGCGTTGCTGGCCCAGTTCCGGGGCTTGTCCGAGAGTGACAGGTTCGACCGCCTGGTGCTTGAGGCCGGGCTTGCCTGGCGCGAGGCCTCGCTGCTCC
>JBOFIL010000347.1:0-4101 GCA_051650165.1 Allobosea sp. | reverse complement strand
ATGCCGTTGCGGGATGGCAATGCTTCTCCATGCCTTCCAAACAGACGAAAGCCCTCCACCGGGGCGTCCGGGGGAGGGCTTGCGGAGCGCGCTGTAATTGTCAGCGCGCCGCCTGGTTGTCCTCAATCTCCGCCGCCACCGTCGCCATCGCCATCAGAGGCTAGGCCTGTGCCCGCAGATGAAAGTCGTCCGGCAATGGTCATGATAACCACCGCAAAGATTGCGATGATGGCAACGGTGAAGGAACGTGCTCCGGCAAGGCCGATCATCATGACCGCAGCCGTCAGCACTGCCCCAAAGGCAATCAGTCCGATTCCCATGACGCAAGCCCCTCAGCTGTGCGATCAGAGACGGAAGCGGATCTGGTCGGTCCAGAAACGCTCAAGCTTGAGCAGGGCGCCGTTCATGCGGTTGAAGTCCTCGCCCGTCACACCGCCGATCGTATCAACAGTCTGCATGTGCTTCTCGTAGAGGCCCTTGACGATCTGATGAACCTCGCGGCCCTTCTCCGTCAGGCTGATGCGCACCGAGCGGCGGTCAATGCGTGAGCGGGCGTGGTGCAGGTAGCCTGCCTCGACCAGCTTCTTGACATTGTAGGAGACGTTCGAGCCCAGGTAGTAACCGCGGGTGCGAAGCTCGCTGGCGGTCAGTTCCTTGTCACCGATGTTGTAGAGCAGCAGTGCCTGGACACTGTTGACATCATCCCGGTTGCGGCGCTCGAATTCATCCTTGATAACATCAAGCAGACGGCGATGAAGCCGCTCGACCAGATGTAGAGCTTCAATATAGAGCGGCTTGATTGAGCCGGTTTCCTGTTGTGCTTGCGCCATTGGCGCAGATGCGACCGCAGTGTTCATGACTATACCCCACCTGTTTAATGGTCAGCCGGAATTCAAGTTCCAGTCTGCTTGTGGGGACACCCTAGCCAACGCGGATGAATCGCCGCTTAAATTGCAAGATGAACAGGATGTTGCACGATTTGCGGTAAATCGAATCGAAATTTAAAGTTGCATAACCTGAACAAGTTCTTCCGTCGTGGCCGCAGCGATCCTGCTCGGGTTCGCCTCACTGGTCATCGTGATGTGCCGCCGCCCAGGCGAAAAACACAAAACAGATAGCCAGAACGCCGTAAGTGATGGCTCCCGCCAATCCGAGGGTAATCGCGCGGGGGATGAGCAGCGCCAGGCCTGCATGGGCAGCAATGGCGATCAGCCACACCCCGCCCCCCCAGCCAGTCGCCATCCATAGCCCCGTACCCACAATCAGATCCAGCACAGCAAAGAAAACCAGTGCGGTCTGCTGTGCCAGAGAGGCCTTTTCGAATGCGCCCGGCTCTCCGGCAAGGCCGATGATCAGGGCCCAGCCAAGCAGCCCCTTCATCAGCCACACCAAGGCCAGCCCGCGCATGAACCAGACCAGCACGGTTGGCGTGCGCACTCCGAACAATGTCTTGGGAGCCCGAAGGCGGACAAAGCGCTCGGCACCAACCTTGCCGCTCCAGCCAAACAACATCGCTCAGCCCTCCAGCGGCAATTCATCGCCGCCCAGCGGCGCAAAATAGCGGGCAATCATGGCTGGCTCGATGTCAGCCAGCGTGGCGGGTGACCAGCGCGGCGCATTGTCCTTGTCGATAATCACGGCGCGCACGCCTTCATAGAAATCCGTTCCATGGCAGATGCGCGAGACAATGCGGTATTCGGTGCGCATCGCCTCGGCGAAATCCATGCGGCTGCCGCGCTTCATTTGTTCATGCGCGAGGCACAGGCTGGTGGGGGATTTCCCGCGCATGCTCGTCGCAATCTTGCGCGCAAACTCGGAGCTTTTCGTGGCTTGCACATCGAGCCGCTCGATCACGCTCTCCACAGTCTCGGCGCTGAAACATTGCCCGATCACACTGGCCTCTGCCATCAACGGGCCCGGTGCAACCGGCATGGCGCAAGCTGCAATGGCTGCATCGACATCTTCACCCGCAATCAGCCTCGCCTTGAGCGGTGCCATATCGGCGCTGCCGACAGCAGCCGTGGCCAGCCCCAGCTCCAGCGCATCGCCCTGGCGCACGCGCTCGCCTGTCAGTGCGATGAAGCGCCCATACGCACCGGGAAGCCTTGGCAGCATCCATGTTGCGCCGACATCAGGGAAGAAGCCGATGCCAACCTCAGGCATGGCAAAGAGAAATCGCTCGCCCGCCACAACATGCGAGCCATGAAGCGAGACACCGACACCGCCGCCCATCACGATGCCATCGATGAGCGCGATGAAGGGCTTGGGATAAGTCTTGATGCGGGCATTGAGGATGTATTCCTCGCGCCAGAAGGTGAGCGCCTCATCGTGCCTGCCGGCCTTGCCCTGGTCATGAATGGCGCGGATGTCGCCGCCGGCGCAAAACGCCTTCTCGCCTGCGCCCTCGATGATTATGCGCGTCACACCGCCATCCTGCTCCCATTCATCGAGCGCCTTGGCCAGGCCACGCACCATGGAGAGCGTCAGGGCATTGAGCGCTTGCGGCCGGTTGAGCGTGACGACACCCGCCGCGCCCTCGCGCTTGCAGATGATTTCGTCGTTCTCGCTCATGCTTCCGACCTCGCTTTTTATATGTCACCAAGCGCTAGAGTGCTGCAATCGTTGCTGTCAATGCGCCAGTTGATATGGGGCATTGCAACGGGCAGCCGAAAGCCCAAGTTGAGAACCATTCAAAACTGATGTTTGGTGCGCTGGTTCGTGGGTATATGAGGCACATCACTCGCGCCCGCGCTGATGGCAAGGATGGTTTTCGATGAGTTCCGATGTGGTGAGAATGAAGGGGGCAGCGCGCAATGCGCCTGTGCGCGCCGATGCCGCCAAGCTCGATCTGACTACGCGCATGCGCCGCAACCGCAAGGCCGAGTGGAGCCGCCGGCTGGTGCGCGAGACGCAGCTTTCGGTCGATGATCTGATCTGGCCGCTGTTCCTGATTGACCAATCCAAGGGCACCACCGCCGTCGAGCGCATGCCAGGTGTGGATCGTCTTGGGCTTGATGATGCGGTGATGGCCATCGAGCGTGCGGCGGCTCTGCGTATTCCCGCCATTGCACCCTTTCCCTATGTCGACGCTGCCTTGCGTAACGCCACGGGCTCGGAGGCGTTCAACCCTTCCAATCTGATGTGCCGCGCCATCCGGGCCATGAAGGCCGCCGCTCCGCAAGTCGGCATCATCGCCGATGTCGCGCTCGATCCCTACACCAGCCATGGCCCTGACGGCGTGATGGCGGGCGAGCATATCCTCAATGATGAGAGCGTCGCCATTCTGGTGCGCCAGGCTTTGGCATTGGCAGAGGCTGGCGCTGATGTCGTTGCGCCTTCCGACATGATGGATGGCCGCGTCGGCGCCATCCGCGCGGCGCTCGATGCCAATGGGTTCGGTGACGTGCAGATCATGTCCTATGCGGCGAAATACGCCTCGGCCTTTTATGGCCCGTTTCGTGATGCCATCGGCACCAATGGCACATTGATCGGCGACAAGCGCACCTATCAGATGGACCCCGGCAACACTGATGAGGCGATGCGCGAGGTCGGTCTCGATATTGATGAGGGCGCTGACATGGTCATGGTCAAGCCCGGAATGCCCTATCTCGACATTGTCGCCCGCGTGAAGGAGACCTTCGCGGTGCCGACCTTCGCTTATCAGGTCAGCGGCGAATACGCGATGATCGAGGCAGCTTCCCGCAATGGCTGGATTGATGGCGAGCGCGCCATGCTGGAGAGCCTCGCGGCCTTCAAGCGCGCCGGGGCGGATGGTGTGCTGACTTATTACGCGCCGAGGGTGGCGGAGAGGCTGAGGGGGTAGTCAACCCTGTCATTCCCGACACGCCGGCAGGCGGGGGCGGGAATCCAAGCCTGATACCATTCATTGGCAATGTAGATTCCAGCTCGCCTGCTGTCGCAAGCGTCGGGAATGACAGGCACGGATATACGCAATCGTATCCTCCCGCCTTGGAATCACGCACCGCACCATGCTAGAGGCGGGGCCAATGACCGGCCCGGCATCCAGCGGGCTACTCGCGCCTTGCAGGGCAAGACGGACAACCCAACAAGACGCATAACTCAAGCAGGATAGACTGATGA
>JBOFIL010000346.1:0-11474 GCA_051650165.1 Allobosea sp. | reverse complement strand
GGCCTCCAGGCCGGTAATTGTCGGCGGCGGACATCGCGGCGTGGTCGCGACCTGCTGCTACATTGCGCGAATGAAGGGCGTGCGCTCGGCCATGCCGATGTTCAAGGCGCTGGCGGCCTGCCCCGAAGCCATCGTGATCCCGCCAAATATGGAGAAATATGCCACGGTTGGTCGTCAGGTGCGGCAATTGATGCTGGAACTCACACCACTGGTCGAGCCCATCTCGATCGACGAGGCATTTCTCGATCTGGCGGGCACGCAGCGCCTGCACCACGCCAGCCCGGCCTTAAGCCTTGCCCGGCTTGCGGCACGCATCGAGAAGGAAATCGGCATCACGGTGTCGGTGGGCCTTTCCTATGCCAAATTCCTTGCCAAGATCGCCTCGGATCTCGACAAGCCCCGCGGATTTTCGATCATTGGCAAAGCGGAGGCGGTGGCATTTCTCGCGGACAAGCCGGTTCGCATCCTGCCCGGGGTTGGCGCGGCGGCGGCCAAGCGATTGGAACAGGCCGGTATCACGCGCGTGGGTGATATTGCCCGAAAGGAACCAGCGGAACTGATGGCGCTGGTCGGCGGCGAGGGGCTGCGGCTGCACAGGCTTGCCCATGGCGTTGACCAGCGTCGCATCAGTGCTGAGAGCGAGACAAAAAGTGTGTCCGCAGAAACGACACTCGATGTGGATGTTTCCAGCTTTGCCGAGCTGGAACCAATCCTGTGGCGGATGTGCGAGAAGACGACCGCGCGCCTCAAAAAGAAAGGGTTTTCAGGCCGCACTGCCACGCTCAAGCTCAAGACGGCTGATTTTCGCCTCCTCACCCGCTCGCGCCAGCTGCCTGAGCCGACCCAGATCGCGCAGCGCCTGTTTGCGCCTTTGCGTGAACTGCTCAGTGAGGCTTGCGACGGCACGCGCTACAGGCTGATCGGCGCTGGCTTGAGCGACCTTGCAGCGCCGGAGAATGCGGACAAAGGGGACCTCGCCGACACGGGCATTGGCCGGCTCAAGGCGCGCGACATGGCCATCGATGCACTGCGCGGCAAGTTCGGTGATGGCAGTGTCGTGATGGGTATTGGCCTCGGCCGTGAGACCGGCACGCAACCAAAGCTCAGCGCTCGCAATCGCTCTCCTTCAAAAGATCGAGCGACGTGAAATTTCCTGCCAGCACGAAATCCCGGTAATCGAGCTTCACGCCGCGCGTCACGCCATTTTCGAACAGCTCGAAGCTGACGATATAGCTTGGAGTTGTATCGACCGAGCCACGCTTGAAATAGCTGATGGTCACCGGCCAGCGCGGCACATTGTCGAAGACGGGCTTCTGCAACACCTTCTCAAGTTGGCTTGACGGCCCGCCTGCGATCTTGCGGCCAATCACGGTCAGCGTGTCATAGACCTGCTGGCCGTCTTCAGAGCCATCGAACAGCGGGGTGTTGAGGGTCGAGTTGCCAGCGCGGGCGGCACGGATCACAGCCTTGAGATGCGCCGTCGGGAACAGCACATCATTGCCAAAGCTGGCCTCGCCCGATTTCGGTGGCTTGACCACAACCTTGTAGCCATCGCCCTCGCGTTTTACCTCGCCATCAGACTTATCCGACGGCGCGCCCTCGATGCGATTTTCATTGATGAAGCGGAAGCGTGAGCCGTCCCCCGCTTCCGAATAACTGGTGCGCGAGTCGATAACCCTCAGGGGGCCTTCACTGGCCTGGATTTCCGTCACCTGACGAAAATTAAGCTGATAGCCATCGCAGGCATCGCCCGAATAATCGAAGACGATGCGCGCCTTGGCGCCTTCAATGCCCTTGGCGGGCTTCGAGGTATCCAGCACCACATCATAAACGGCGCGGTGCGGAATGAGCTTCACACGGTCAGCGGCGGCCTGCGCGTTTGCGCCAGCATTGAACGCACCGAGGAAAACTGCCGGCAATATGGCCGACATCCCCAGCTGGAACCGATGGCGAGAGTGGTTTGTCATGTTGCTCATGACAACAAGCTAGGCATCAGGGCCAAGACCCGCAACCACGCATTGCAACAAATCAGCGCAACAAATTGGCGCGACAAACAGGCACAAGCGCATTGCCTGCACCCTCCAAGCAGCCTATCTGCCAGTGCAGCCCTTGAATTTCATTTGAAAAGCTCCCTGATGACGCGCCGCAGCCGCAAATTCATCGGCATGATGCTGATGATCCTCTTCATCCCGCTTTATGCGCTGGTTGCCATGGCGCTGGCGCAGGGGCGCATCACCGATGCGCCGACCTGGATACAGACAGTCGCCTACATCGTGCTTGGCCTGATCTGGGTGCTGCCCCTGCTGCCGCTGATCCGCTGGATGGAGCGCAAGGGGCCAGACGAAGCCTGATGTGACATCAGGTCAATTGTTCATGCCGATGAAGGGCAGGCCCGAAAGCAATGCCCGAAATGCGTGGCTGTTCTGATGCAGTCCATTCAACGACACGCGCGGCAGCGCCATCAAGCGCGAGGCATGGCGCGCATGAACATGCCCCGGCCTTGTCGTGACAGCGGTTGCGAAGCCAAGCCCTGACGCCAGCGCGTAATCGCGCTCACCCGCAGAGGTCACATCCCCGACCGGGTAGGCAAAATGCCGGACAGGCACACCAAGCCGGGCTTCGAGTTCCGCGCGGCTTTCCAGCATCTCATGTCTCGCCTCGGCTTCTGGCAAGGTCGCGAGGCGCGGATGCGTGAGAGTGTGAGCGCCGATGGTAATCAGCGGATCAGCTGCGAGCTGTGCCAAGCCCGCCCAATCAAGGCATAGTTTCCCGGTGCATGCGGCGCTGTCATGGCCGGCTTGGGCTGCAAGTTTGGCGACTGCTGCGCGCAGCTCCTGCTCCGGCAGTTGGCGCAAGCACCAGTAAACCGCATCGAAGGCAGATGCCTTTTGCTGTGAGGTCCGTGAAGCCACATCAATTGATTTGCCGGCAATTTTTATCTCGATGCGAGGCAATTTGCGGATGGCCTCTTCCAGATCAACCCACCAGAGCGGCGCGGTGCGGCTCGCAAAACCTGGCACGCAATAGACCGTTGCCGGGGCCTGATGCTGCCGCAAGACAGGCAAGGCGACATCAAATGTGTCGCGGAAGCCATCATCGAAGGTCAGCGCCGCGAAGAACCGGCCATCATCGCGGCCAAGCCGCGCCTGCGCCTCATCCATGCTCACGAGATCGATGCCGCGCGCACGCACATGGGCAAGCGCCTCATCCAGAAAATCCGGGGTGATTTCAAGGATGCGATTGGGCTGAAACTCTTCACTGCTCGCATCGCAAACCCTGTGCAGCGTCAGGATCACGCCACGCCCGCGCGCCAGCGGCGCTGCCCAGCGATCAGCGCCAGTCACATTGATGGCGCGGAAAGCCAGATCAAAAGCACGGTGTCTCAGATTCATAGGTGAAGCTTCCGGGTGTCGCGCTCCTGCCAGCGCTGGCAGGATTTGCTAACCTTGATCACGGTTCGGCAGAAGATGATAACGCCCTGCTTGCCAATGGCAGGTTAAATCCTGACACATCAGGTCAGGAGAACGACGCATGGCCATCGCCTTGCACAAACATGCCTTGCAGATGAACGACACAGTGGGCAGCAGCACAGAGCAAGACGCGCCAAAGAGCGTGGTGTCGCCGCATGGCTGGACGCTCGCACGTGAGGCATTGACGCCGCAGCTCGCCGCCGAGTGGGATGCGCTGGCAGCGCAAGGCGTCGCCTCGCCTTATCAATCGCGCCTGTGGGTGGAAGGCTTCGTGCGCCATGTCAGCTTTGCCAGGCAAGATGCGCATGTGCTGATCACGATGCGCGATGGCATCGGTGTTCTGATCGGGCTTTTCCCGCTGATCATGCGCGCCGGCAAGCTTGGTGTTGTCGCCAGTTTTGTGGGTGAGAAGCACGCGAATTTCCACATGCCGCTGATCACGCCAGAGCTGATCGCGAGGCTCGATACAAAGCTCAGCCATCACCTGCTGAAAGATATGGGCAAGCTGTTGCCATCGGTTGATGCCTTCAGCTTCTTCAACCAGCCAAGGACGTGGAACGGCCAACCGACGCCGCTAGCCTGCCTTGCCGCATGGAATGGCACGCAGCCAGCCTATGGGCTCAGTCTTGAGCCGGATGCAGAAGCCGCCATGACCCGCGCCATGAGCAAGCATGCGCGAAAGAACTTGCGCGGCAAGCGCCGCAAACTCGATGAAATGGGCCGCATCTGGCTGATGCGCGCCGATAGCGCAGCAGATGTTGCCCGCATTTCCGATGCCTTCGTCCAGCAGAAAACCGAACGGTTTTCCGAGCTGGGCATTGAAGACCCTTTCACGGAAACCGGCATCATGGATTTCCTGCGAGACGGCGCACAGGGCAACACGCCCGCTCTCGTCTGGCATGCGTTGATGCTCGATGAGCGCGTGATCGCAACCTTTGTCGGCGCCATCGACGGCCGCCGCTATTCCGGCATGGCGACGTCTTTCATCAGCGATACACAGATTGGCCGCTACAGCCCAGGCGAAGCGCTAGTCGCGGAGTTGATTGCGTTACAGGCTGCCGAGCAACGCACCGTCTTTGATCTTGGCGTTGGCGATGCGCGCTACAAGGCCAGCTTCTGCGACATGATCGAGCCCATGGTCGAGACCGTGATGCCGATAACGGTGCGTGGCTATGGCATTCTTGCCATGCTGCAACTGAAGCGCATGGCCAAGCAGACCGGAATTGTCATGCAGCGGCGCAACCCTGTCATGGCCAGATTGTTGCGCAAGCTGATCTTCCGCAGTGCGCAGGGCGCTTGAGCGCCCTGAGTACGTTTCAACATTCAGCTATCGGCCTGAACCGGCTCACGCTGGCGCTGGGCCGGAACCGGCGTTTCGCCAACAATGATGCCGACTGTGGTTCGTGTGGCGCTGGTCAGGCGGTTTGCAATCTCGACCGCATAGCCATTGCCCATGTGGCCGCCGATGACGAGGGTGCCATCAGCAACCTCCGAGAGGCTTGCCAAGGTCTCTTTTGACTGGCTGGCCGAGACCGCCAGCACCACGCGGTCATAGGTTTCTGCCAAGGCTTCCAGCATCAGGCCAACCAGCTCTGGCGCATCCAGCACGGGGCCAGCACCCGCCTTGCCCGCCGAGATGACATGCAGCCGCGAGGCCGTGTCACGCGCGATCACATCGCCAAAACCGGCATCGCCCGAAATCAACTCGGAAAGGCCATCGCCATCCACCGACGAGAGGTCTGTCAGATCGACCAGAACCACCCGCTCAATGGCCGAGAGGGCGCGGGCCACATCCCGCGCCTTCAAGGCGCGCGAAGGGCTGGCATCGATGGCAATCAGGCGTGGCGCAAGATCGCCCGAGCGCGGCCCCGCCCAGCGATCAATGCCGGCACGGAAGGCCTCGATCTCGTCATTGGCAAAGATGATTTGCTCGGATTGCGCCGAGTGGGTGAGAAGGCCCGCCACGCGCGCCCGGTCGCCATCGACAGCAACCGTTTCCTGGGGCGCAGGCTCAGGCGCGGTTTCACGTGGCTGACGCGCGAATGGATTGCGGGATTTGCGCGGCGGTGCATCAGACGAAGGTGCCTGCGCAGCCTGCGCCGGCGCTGGCTTGGGCGCTGGCATGGGTGCAGGCGCTGCCACAGGCGCAGGCTCGACTGCCGCAGCTGAAGGCGCGGGCGGCTGCGGCATGGCTGGCTGATACCTGGTGGCAGGCTCAACCTTGCCGCCAAGCAGCACACGCGAGGTGACCAGCGCGAAGGACAGGAAGAAGGCCGCCGCGGTCGAGACAAAGATGATCGGCAGCTTTTTCGGGAAAGTGGGGCTGACCGGCTCGATGGCGCGCGAGATGATGCGCGCATCGGCAGGAGCGGCATTCTCGGCATCGCGGGCAATGGCCTCGCGGTAGCGGCCCATGAACTGCTCAAGCTGGTCGCGCTGCGATTTCGCCTCGCGCTCCAGTGCCCTCAGCTGCACCTCGGCCTCATTGGCTTCGCCCACGGCCTTGCGCTGCGCCTCGATGGCGATGGTCAGCGTCTCGACACGCGAACCCGCAATGCGGGCTTCATTCTCAAGGCCGCGCACGGTGCGCTCGGCGGCGCTGCGGATCTGGCCTTCCAGATCGTTCAGCTGCGCGGTCAGTTCCTTGATGCGCGGATGCGCTGGCAGCAATGTGCGGGATTCAAGCGCCAGCTGTGCGCGCAGATTGATGCGCTGTTCGATCAGGCGGCGGACCAGCTCATTGTTGGCCACATCCGGAATTTCGAACATGCGCCCTTCGCGAATGGCATCCTTGATCAGGCGTGCCTTCGCCTGCGCATCTGCCTGCGAGGTGCGCGCAGCCGCGAGCTGGCCGGAGAGATCAGCCAGCTGCTGCGAGGTGACGAGCGTGTTGTTTGCGCCCATCTGCAGGCCGGCCTTGCCGCGATATTCCTCGACCTTGGCTTCGGCCTCGGCGACCTTCTTGCGCAAGGGGTCAATCGCGCCGCCCAGCCACGTCGAGGCGGAGCGGGCCGTGTCTTTCTTGGCGCTTTCCTGTGTCTCCAGATAGGCCTCGGCAATGGTGTTGGCACCCTTGGCGGCCAGAGCGGGATCCTGCGAGGTGAATTCAACCGCAACAATCCGCGAGCGCGCCACTGGATAGACCAGCAGGCGATCATAATACCGCTCCAAGACACGATCCTCGGGCGAGCGATCGGCAGGGTGTGCGGCAAAGCCAAGCAACATCATCACGCGCTTGATCGAGCTGAGCACGCCCACGCCGGGGTCAAATTCTGAATTGCCGACAAGGCCGATGCGCTTGACGGCATCGCGGCCCAGATCGCGCGACATGATGAGCTGGACCTGGCTGGTCACGGCCTCCTGGTCGATGGCTTGCGAGCCCTGATCGCGCTCTCCGCCGGGCCGCGTGAACACGCCATCGCGCGATTCTAGCAGCAGCCTCGCCTCGCCCGTAAAGCGCGGCGTGATGGAATTGACTGCGAAAATGGAGCCAGCCAGCGCCAGCAATGTTGGCAGGATGATCCAGGCCTTGCGCCTGCCCACCGCCCTGAAAAGGGCCCGCAGATCGAGCATGTCCCCCGAGGAACCCGCTCCACGATCAGCCTCATACGTAACGCCCGATACCATGACCACACCAACTCTTTGACGCGACAACTAACCGGATCATGGATTGTTAAGGTTAGTTTCCGGTTAAAGCCGAAATGACTTTGCAAGACTGTTTATTGTGCGCACCCGCAATCAGTCTTTGTTAACCATGGCGCATTAACCATGGGCTGGCTCACCAGAAGGCTTCTGCTGCCACCTGAGTCGGAAACATGATTTCGCGCCGAACACTCATTGCCCTTGCATTCACGCCGCTCGCCGCCTGTGCGTCACGGCCTGATTTTGCCAATCTCCCGGCTGATCCGTTCGGGGCATCGGCCTATCAGCTTGCCACTGGCGACAAGCTGAGGGTGATCGTGTTCGGGCAGGACAACCTCTCCAATGTCTACGCAGTGGATGGGGCGGGCCGCATATCAATGCCGCTCATCGGCGCCGTGGATGTCTCAGGCAAGACAACCCAGCAGCTTGAGCGCGCCGTCGAAGGCAAGCTGCGCGCTGGTTATCTGCGCGAGCCAAAGGTTTCGGTCGATATAGAAACATATCGCCCCTTCTTCATCCTTGGCGAGGTCACACAGTCTGGCCAGTTTCCCTATGTGAATGGCATGACGGTGCAGACCGCGACCGCGATTGCAGGCGGTTTCACGGCCCGCGCGCAGCGCAACTGGGCGGAAGTGACCCGCATGGTGGATGGCCAGCTGATGTCGGCGCAGGTTCCGATCCACTTCGCGGTCAGGCCGGGCGATACGGTCGTCATCAAGGAGCGCTGGTTCTAGTGAGCCTGCGCGAGCCCCCCTTACGCATCCTGCATGTGTTCCGCGCCCCGCTTGGCGGGCTTTTTCGGCATGCGATTGATCTGGCGCGTGGCCAGATCGCGCGCGGGCATGATGTCGGCATTTTCTGCGACTCAACCACGGGCGGCACACGCGCCGAGGATGTGTTTGCGGAGCTTGGGCCCGCCATGAGCCTGGGCGTGACGCGGGTGCCCATGTCCCGCTACCCTGATTTCACCGATCTCAAGGCGCAGCTTGCCGCTTTCAAGATTCGCTCTCGCCTAAAACCCGATGTCATGCATGCGCATGGCTCCAAGGGCGGGGTTTATGCCCGCATTCCGGCGCTGGTGAACCGTAAACGCGATTATATAACGGCCTACACGCCACATGGCGGCAGTTTCAACTACAAGCCAGGCTCTTTCGAGCACAAGCTCTACATGTCAGTCGAGCGGCTGCTGGAGCCAGCCACCGACATGTTCATGTTCGAGAGCGATTACATCGCCGAGCGCTTCGGCGAATATATCGGCCATATGCCGCGCACCGATCATCGCATCGTCAAGAATGGTGTGTCGGAGGCAGAGTTCGAGCCGCTCGACCACTCCAACGCGAGCTTCGATCTGGTCTATCTCGGTGAATTACGCTCGGCCAAGGGCGTCGACACGCTGATCGAAGCCCTCGCCAAATTGAAGCAGCAAGGGCTTTCCCCCAGTATTCTGGTGGTGGGCTCAGGCCCCGAGGAAGATGCGCTCAAGGGTCGCGCCGACATGATGGGTGTGCGCCAGCAGATGACATTCGAGCCGCCAGGGCCGATCCGCCGCGCCTTGTCGCGGGCGCGCATCATGGTCATCCCGTCACGTGCTGAATCGTTGCCATATGTCATTCTCGAAGCAGCGGCAGCGGCGCAGCCGCTGGTCTCGACCAATGTCGGCGGCATCCCGGAGATTTATGGCCCGCGCCATGCCCATCGCCTGATCGAGGCCAATGATGCCGGCGCGCTTTCCGAAGCGATTGGCCGCGCACTGGCCATGCCGCCAGCGGAATTGACAGCAGAGGCTATCGACCTTGCCGGCCATGTGCACCAGCATTTCCAGCTGGAGGCGATGGTTGACGGCGTGATCGCGGGGTATCGCGACGCGCTCTCTACGCGCCGCGGCTGAGGCATCTCAACCAACCATCATCATTGCCCGATCAAGCTGCGCGTATGGTCTGCAGAACATTCGCGACGCGGCTCTGAAGCTCGCTCGAACGCTCAGAGATCTTGGCAGAAACCGTCCCCAGCATCGCCGCTTCGGATTTCACCTTCATCACCGCCTCGGCCACATTGCTTCCGGCGAGCTCGGCTTCGCGGCTGCGATCTGCGGCCCCGCTGATGCTGCGGGCAATCTCGCCAGTGGCGGCATTCTGCTGCTGAACGGCGGCTGCGATGCTGCTGGCAATATCGCTCATCTGGCCGATGGTGCCTGAGACGGCAAGGATACCGCTCGATACACTCAATGTCGCATCCTGAACTGCATTGATCTGCCCATCGATGTCGCCAATCGCTTTGGCTGTCTGCGAGGCCAGTTGCTTGACCTCCTGCGCCACAACGGCAAACCCCTTGCCGGCCTCGCCTGCGCGCGCGGCCTCGATGGTGGCATTGAGGGCCAGGAGGTTGGTCTGTTCGGCGATCGAGCTGATCAGCGTGACCACCTCGCCGATGCGGGTCGTGGCAGCGTTCAATGTGGTCACCATCGCCTTCACGCCTTCTGCCTCGCAGACGGCCTGCGCTGTCACGGTCGAGGCCTGGCCAATCTGGTGGCCGATTTCAGCGATGGAAGCAGAGAGTTCGTTTGAAGCCGCCGAAACTGAGCGTGCGTCATCTGCCGCCTGCTGGGCGGCGTCCGTTGCGGTGCCACTTTCAGCATGCGCCTGAATAGAGAGCTTTTCTAGACCCGTGGCCGTGCGGGTGAGGTCCGAGGCGTTCCCGGCCAAGGCCTCGGACACCACGCCGATCATCTTTTCGAGATCATCTGCCACCTTGCGCATTTCAGCGAGGCGCTGCTCGGAGTTGCGCTGCTGCGCCATTGAACCTTCAATCTCAAGCGCCTGCGCCTTCTGCGAGGATTGACGAAAAACCAGAACAGCACGTGACAGCTGGCCGATTTCATCCTTTGCATCAGTCCCAGGCACGGGGAACTCAAGATCGCCATCGGCAATTTTGGTTGTGGCGTTTGTCAGGGTTACGACGCGCCGCATGACACGCGAGACGCAATAAACCAGCAGTGGCACAAACAGGCCAAGCATGATTGTCAGATCCAGCGCGAAGCGGCTGACGAACTCCTTCATGTTGCGGTAATGCGTGCTGCGGTCCTTCAGCGCCATGACAGCCAGAGCATGGCCATTGTCTGAGTTCAGCTTGAGCGAGCGGGCAAGATAGTCTGCGCCAAAGAGGCTCACCATTTCACCAGGGGCATCCTTGGCGGATGTGGTGCCAATCAGCGCGGGCAAAGCAGCAATATCCTTGAGGTCACGATTCTTGAAGGTCATGGCCGTGGCTGTGCCATTGACCATCAGAACAACATCCAGGCCGGTTCCGCGCTTCAATTCCTCTGCCATATCTGTTCGCAGCCGCGCACCTATATTCAGTGCGCCGACCAGATCGCCATTTGCAGCCCGGACAGGGCGCACAGCGATGAATGATGCCTCATGGGATGTGGGCGAAATGGTCAGCGACTTGTGCAGGTTGCCGCGAAGGGCCGCCATGAAGCCCGGCTCCTTGGATTTATCATCCCCCGCGCGTGATGGGTTATGGCCCCTGATGAGAATTTTGCCACTGACGTCAGATGCTTCCATCAAGGAAACAGTCGGGTCTGCCTTGCGCAGCTCTGCCAGCGTTTCGACGAAAACCTTCTCCATCTCGGCGCGATCGGCCTTGGCAATCACGTCGATCACTCTTGGGTTGATGGCGAGAAGTGCGGCATGGCCCGCCATGCGCCCGCCAATTTCCTCAAGGCTCTGTGAAGCCAGCGCAATCGCACGCGATGTCTCATCGCGATCGATGGACGCCGCATTCCGCTCCATCGCGAAGTAAGCCATGACCGCGACCGCCAGGGCAGAAACAACCAAGCCCCCAACGGAGAACACAACAGCCTTGAATTTCAGTGACATGGTTGCCTCTCCATAGATGTGCCCAAAATTAAGGCAACATCATCTACAAACACTTAAAATGAACTTGTGACCAGTATATCGGGATTGAAATAGCCCTCTATTTCAACAACATAGACCTCAAATCCTTAAAAAGTGCATACCAGATTCTATATTTATTTTTGGTTGTGTTCAGACTCTCGGTCGATGTCCGGACCGCCCGTCCGACCCGCAAAATTCACGTCTCGGCAAACTCTTCGCTTAAGCCTTGCGTGACGTTTTGCCGGTAGTATCGCGCTCGGTGGATATAGGGCGGCATGAACCGCCGAGGGACAGACATGAGCACTTTCGACGTTCGCGACATCATGCGGATGGATTCTGGCAACATCGCCATGGCAGAGGCGGCAAGCGCCAGGCCGGTAGAGGGCGCCCGCAAACTCACGCCTCTGGCCGAGCATATTGTCGCGCAGCCGGTGCGCCCGGCCTTGTCGGCGATCATGATCGAGGG
>JBOFIL010000345.1:0-5907 GCA_051650165.1 Allobosea sp. | reverse complement strand
AAGCGTACCGATACGCCAAAATCACGCTCCAGCATGGAAATAATGCCGCTTGTGGCGTGTTCGAGCACGAGTGCACGCTCGCCGCTCGCCAGCAGGCTCTGGTCAATCTGCCCGAAGGCATGCTCGACCAATGTCTCGACCAAACCGGTGTCGCACATGATTTCGACGTCCTGGCCATCGATCATGGCATGGATCAGAATGGTGCGGCCCATGCGCTCGCGGGCATGGGCGATGGCACAGGGCGAGATGGTGGCCAGTCCTGCCCGGCCCTCGGGCGCCGTGTCATCCTCGTAGCCGTCGCCGAGCGTGAGGGTGACACCCTCGCGCGGGCTGGACAGCCAATTGTCAATCCGCATCTCGCGGGCATTGACCTCTGCAAATGTAAACCGCTCGATCATGGCGGGAAGCTGCTCGTGAGGTTGGGGCCAAGCCTGAAGGGCTGCCCTTGCACATACGACTCAACGAGAACGCCACTGAAGAATCACTCCTATCAACTATCCGCGAATTCCTCGACAGCCAATGCTGCAAGTTTCGCTTCCTCGGCAAGCTCTGTCGATAACTCGGCACATCTGTCATGCGCGCGTTCATATTCGCGCCAACGGGCGCGGGCCGAGATTATACGACGCTCCAGGGCTGCGAGTTCCTCCTCGACATCGGCGATCTGGCTGCGCGCAAAATGGATCTGTTCGCGTATGGCGTTCAGATCCCCCTGCACGGCGGCCAGATCTGAAAAGCTGCGGATCAAGCCGGCTGCAAGCGCCCGTTCACGCTGGAGATACGCCTGGACAAAACCCTCATATGTCCGTTTGGCCTGCTCAAGCTTGGCCTCAACCTGGCCTTTCTCCCGCTGAAGGTCGGTCAAATCGCGCAGCGCATTGTCAACGCGGGATTTGCGCAGCTTGACCAGCTTGTCGAGTGGCCCGGCCGGCATCGCAAGAGGCCTACGGGATCAGCTGCTTGAGCCGGTCCAGCGTCGCGCCGAACTCGGAAGGCTCATGCAATAGCTGTTTCAGATAGGCATCGATCAGCGGCTTCTTCGCGAGCGCCTCGTCCGCCACCGGGTCCGTATTGGGCCGGAATTCGCCGACACGCACCAGTAGCTCGATCTCGTCGTAGCGCGACAGCAATTCACGCACGCGGTTGGCGCGGCGCAGATGCTCAGCGTCTGCGGCCTGGTTCATCAGGCGCGAGCGGCTCGAAAGCACATCAATCGCAGGATAATGACCGGAGGAAGCGAGCTTGTCGGAGAGAATGATGTGGCCATCGAGCAGGGACTTTGTTTCCTCCGCGATGGGGTCCATCGAGATTTCGCCCTCGACCAGCACGGTGTAGAGCGCCGTGATCGAGCCTGAGGATGTCGCTCCGGCGCGCTCGAAGATTTTCGGCAGGGCCATGAACACGGATGGCGGGTAGCCGCGACGCACCGGCGGCTCGCCAGCAGCAAGGCCGATCTCACGCAGCGCACGTGCCAGACGCGTGATGGAGTCAACCACCAGCAGCACCTTCTTGCCAAGGTCGCGGTAATGCTCCGCGATTGTCGTGGCGACATGCACCGCCTTCATGCGCTCGACAGGCGGGCGGTCTGATGTCGAGGCAACCAGAACGGAGGGCGTGGTCTTGTGCGCCAAAGCCTCGTTGACGAAGCCGCCAACCTCGCGCCCGCGCTCGCCCACCAGTGCCACAACAACCAGATCAGCCTCGGTCGAATTGACAATCTGGCCGATCAGGCTGGATTTGCCGGCGCCAGCATTGCCGAAAATACCGACGCGCTGACCCTCCACGCAGGTGATCAGCCCATCAATGGCGCGAAGCCCAAGGCTGAGGCGTTGCGTCACGGGCCGGCGCTGCATGAAAGAGACCGGCGAGGCCTGGATCGGGCGAACCATGTTGCGGTCTGGTGCCAGTGACATGGGCGGCGCATAGCGCCCCATCGGGTTGCCGAAACCATCCAGCATCGCGCCGAGCAGATGGTCACCCACCTCCAGTGTGGCAGGGCGGCGTGTGCCGATGATTTCTGTCTTCTGGGAAAGGCCAGTCATCGCGCCAAAAGGCGCCAGATAAGCGATTTCGCCATCCAGACCGATCACTTCGGCCTGCGCCGTGCCGGCGATACCGGGGCTGCGCATCTCGCACAGCTCACCGACCTCGACGCCCGGAAGCTCGGCACGGATCACCGTGCCCATCACCGCCAGCAAGCGGCCGGCCTGCACGCGTGTCTGTGCATATTGCGCAGCCTGCCCCAGCCGCTGGATCAGATCGGATATTTCACGTTCAACTGCATAGGCCTGTTCGGCCATGGCACGGCCTCTCTCTCGTCAGACCCGCGGCTGGGCTGCTTGCTGAAGCGCGGCACGCAGCCGCGACAATTGCTGCTGCAAGCCGATGTGGATACGCCCACGCTCGGTTTCGAGCAACATTTCGCCCACACTTAGCAGCGGATCAACCACCACCGAAATGACATTCTGCGCCTCGCCATTCTCTTGCAGCTTGCCAAGAATATCGCGAACCATTTGCAAATCCTCAGCCGATACCTTGAGGATCACGGTGAAGCTGTCCAGCAGATCGGCCAGCGCTGCAGATAGCACCTGCCTGGTGCGTTCTTGCGGCGGCAAATCGCCAATGATCGTTTCCACGGCCTGCATGACAACGCCGGCCAGTGCTTCCTCACGGCGACGGATCAGCACCGAGAAATCGCTGACGATGCGACGAATATCCTCCAGCATGGATTGGGTGATGGCCTGTCGGCCTTCCTCGACACCCTGCTCGCGGGCGCGGGTCAACATTTGCGAGGCAGAGCTTCGCGCCTGTTCGACCAGCTGTGCGGCTTCGTTGCGGCGTTGCGCAATATCAAGCTCACCCTCGACACGCTGCGCTTTCAGCACGCGCGATGAGCCGGAACCCGTCTCAGTTGACATGGTTGCCAGCCCCCCCACTGGAGGTCAGGTCGCCATGGACAAGCCTATCAACAAGGCGCGCAACCAGTTCGCCATCCTGCCCGCCAGTATTGCGGGCGGTCGCATGGGAGGTGTCACGGCCCATCCAGGCCGCCACCTCGGGAACCCGGGCGGCCAGATGGTTGACGAGCAGGCGGCGCGAGTCGGGCTTGCGGCGCGTCGCATCCACGTCGTCACGCGCTGGCGTGTCGCTCGCCCAGATGTCGCGATTGGCCCATAACCATTTCAGCCGGTCATCACCAAAGCGCTTTGCAAGTTCCTTGATGTCTTCGCGTGGCAGGATTGGCCCCGTATCACGCAAGGCAAGGGCTCCATCGATGCACAGGCAGGCATTTTCGAAGGCCTCTGGCGAGTCCAGCAGCTGCAGCGCACCGCTTGCCGGGAGCGCCGAGAGATCGGGCACCTTTTCTGCATCGACCAACGACCAGTAGATGCGCTGCGATAGCCGGCGATCCCCAATCAGCCGGTCCGCAATGCCGCTATCTCCCAGGCCCATATGGCGGGCCAATTCCGTGGCGGGCAAGAAAGACATGGCGACACCAGCGCGGCGAAACTTGCGACGCAAATCATCGATCGAGCGCTCACGCGCCTCGCGTTGGCCTGTCTGGTCGATTCCGTTCATGCCAATTCCCGCTTGCATGCCGAGCTTATCATGCGCGCAAGATTGCTGCCTGCACTTCTCATCTGGGCTGTTTCCGAACACTGTTGAAAACCAGCACGCCAGCCAGCAGCGCGAGGGCTGCAAGGATCCAGAGCGTGAAACCGAAGGGAGATTTCACCTCGAAGAGCCCGCCGCCCGGCTGCGATATGCCGCTCATCACGGCTGATGGTTCTGCAGGGGCTTTTGCAGGGAAAAGTGACACCGCCACGCTTCTGGCCGGCAGATTGGTGACGGCATTTGAAACAATGAGCCGCACGCGCTGGGCCAGATCGCCCGGGTCGATATTGTCGCGGTGCTGCACAACGACAGACGCGCTTGGTGGCAGATTTCGGCCAGTGTTGCGTGTGTCGCCCTCCGGCAGCATCACATGCACGCGCGCCGTCACCACGCCGTCAATGTCCGTGATGGTGCGCGACAGTTCCTGGCTGATCGCGTAAGACATACGCGCCCGTTGCTCATAGGGCGTGACGATGATGCCGTCGCCCGGGAAAATCTCGGCGATGGAGCGATAGCTGTCTTTCGGGTAGCCAGCGGCGCGCAGCACACGCACGGCCCGCGACATATCATCCGAGGCCACTCGAATGGCATAGGTGTTGGCCGCGCCGCCGGGGCCGCGAGATGCCTTCACGCCATTCTCGGCCAGCACAGCCATCATGTCATTGGCCGAGCGCTGGTTGAGCCCTGTATAGAGATCTTCCTGGCAGGCAGCCAGTGTCATGGCGAGACCCAGAGCACAGGCCACGCGCATGCGGCCACGCAATTTTTGCTGAAATGTTCGGCTGGACCCTGCTGCCATGCAGGGTTCCCCAGTGCTGCCCGCAGGCTTTGAGTTGTCACGGCCCATTGTGTCGCACGCCCCGCATCAAATCCACGCATCATACGCCCGTGCCGGCGCATCAGCGGCCAGTCACATTGATGGATGTTGAATGATTACTGCCAGAGTCATGTTAAGATTATGTTGAGCCTGTTTGGGCGTTGAAAGTCGCCACAGTGGTGCAATCTGCCAGATCGAGGAGGAGCACTTGCTCTTCTGCACGCTGCTCAACCTCGGCCCGTTGATGTCTCCATGATCACACAAGAATACACGCCAGTCCTGACAAGGACCAGCGCGTGAAAAGCTTGGTGGAGCGATTGGGTAGAAGAATCTGGCGGAAGCTGAGAAACGGTCAGCCTTGCGCCTGTTTTCTGCGCTGATGATCAGCCTTGCTGCAGGCGCTTGATCGATGAAACACCATTCTGCACGATCACCGCCATGGCGCTCAGATAAGCCGCATATTCCGCTGCCCGGCGATAATCCGCGATGGCATTGTCAAAGGCTGAAGGGCCGGTCTGCGTGGTTGCGGAAGAACCACCGTCTTCGCCAGTGCGCTCGCGGTTGGCGCGCTGCTGTGTCTTGAGACTTGCGCTGCGGGCATCGCGGCTGGATTCCAGCGATACCATCATGTTGCCGAAGCGCGAAAAATCCCGAAGCAGGCCATCGCCAACCCGTGGGCCATTTGCAGTAGAGAGCTTGAGATCACGGCCAATCTCGCGGTCAACGGTCATGAACTGGCTGTCGACGCGGGACTGATCAGCACCGGAGTGTCCCCGTTCCGTCGCGAGAGACTGAAACTGATACATCTGGCGCTGGTCTTGCGGCTGCGCGACTGAGGCGGCGACTGAGCTATCGATTGGCAACATGGCTGAACACCTGTCAAAAATGAAAATCAGAATGAAAATTCAAACTCCTCCGGGTAACCCCCAGAGGCAAATAAAAATCAAACACCGACTGGCTAAACCGCAAGCCGGCAGCACGCACCAAAACTCAATCAGACATAGCTTCGTTGATGATTTCCGCAGCTGGATTGAACAGGGCGTTGTCGAGGGCGAGCTGAGACACCAGGCTCACACCGAGCAAGGTACCAACTGCTTCGCTGAAGACATTCTTGGCGTCATCGGGCCAAGTATCGGGATTTTGTGCGTCAAAACCAGGAGGAAGAACACCGTTCGACATCTCTAAACCCTCGAAATAGAATTAACAGGCTTTCACTATTAGCATCCCGGCCGGTTTCCAGCAAGTCATAACAGCTGTTTTGACCAAGTTCACGCAGGCGAGGTTAATGCAGCCGCACAAGCATTGCATGGCTGTGGCCCGATTTTCTCAGATCAATCCATGCGTCTGGTTGGGGCGAGGCATTGATGTGATTTTATGGGCGATGTCGCGGGCATCATGTCTTGAGCCTATCTTGCGTCCCGTCGCCCTCAACGGGCCGTTATACCGTAGCGTATCACTGAAATGCCGGATGGCTTGTC
>JBOFIL010000344.1:0-2915 GCA_051650165.1 Allobosea sp. | reverse complement strand
CTGGCAGCCTTGCCGCTGATCCCGGTGATTATCGCGCTAGGGGGCTCCGGTTTCGGCGTTTATGAGCTGACTAGCCCTGAATCGCTGCGCTTCTGGTTCTGGGCCTTTTTGCTGGGTATTGCCGGCTCATGGCTGGCCACATGGTTCTGGGTTGTGGCCTCGCGCCGCCTGCCGCTGGGCCTGTCTGCGCAGCTCATCATCGCCGAGACATTATTCGCTCTTGTTTATGGCTTCATCTTCGAGCGGCGCTGGCCACATACACCCGAATGGATTGGCGGCGGCTTGCAGATTGCCGGTGTGATGATGGCTGTCGCGGTCTATGGCCGGGCGGCAGCAAGGCGGGCGGGAAAGATCGCGCAGTGATATTGACCACCATCTGAGGGGAGATGAACATGACCTATGTCGATGGATTTGTCGCCGCAGTCCCGAGCGCCAACAAGGAGCTTTATCGTCAGCATTGCGCTGCCTGTGCTGTCGTTTTCAAGGACCACGGCGCGCTCAAGATCGTCGAGACCTGGGGCGATGATGTGCCCGATGGCAAGCTGACCTCTTTTCCCATGGCGGTGAAAAAGGAAGAGGGCGAGACGGTGGTCTTTTCCTGGATCGTCTGGCCCTCGAAAGAAGCGCGCAATGCCGGTATGGCTAAGGTGATGACTGATCCGCGCATGCAGCCGGATGTGAACCCAATGCCATTCGATGGCAAACGCCTGATCTATGGCGGCTTCGATGTCTTGTTCGAGGCCTGAGCAGGCCGATACATAAGCCATCTTTCTTGCATAGGAACCAGCGATTAAGCCCTGATGTCCCTTGCGATGGTTTAGTTCTAAACTGTATAGTCGCGACCAAATGATCCTGACCCTTACTCTGGTCGTCGGGGCGATCCAAGAGGCTATCCAAGGGGCTATCCAAGTGGCAACAAGCATGGGCAAGGCCGATCCGATGCGGATATGGTTCAGGGTGGTGCGGCTGCATAACCGGGCGCTGGCTGAGATGTCCGCGCGACTCAAGGAGCTTGGCCTTTCCATCGCGCAGTTCGATCTGCTCTCGACCCTGACTGAGAGCGAGGGGCTGAGCCAGAGCGAGGTGGCGGCGAGGCTCTATGTCACCAAGGGCAATGTCTCGGGGTTGGTGGACCGGCTGGAACAATCCGGGCTGGTCGAGCGCCGTGCCATTGCCGGGGACCGGCGCTCCTTCGCCCTCTATCTCACGCCTGAGGGGCGGCGTCTGGCAGAGGCCGGCCTCAAAGCCCAGCACAGCTTTGTTGCCGGCACATTGGGCGTCCTGCCCGATGGGGATCTTGCCGAGTTGGACCGCGTGGTGATCGCCTGGCGTGACCGCGTACGCCTCGTCTCCGGTTCTGTCACGGCCTGAGGCACGGAGATGCCCGACCTTGCCGCCCCCGCCCACAAATTACGCGACGCACTGCGTGTCCGTGAGATCGGCGCGTTTGAGCTGACGCGCGCCGCGCTCGCCCGCATTGCCGCGCTCAACCCCGCGCTCAATGCCGTGGTGACGCTGGATGAAACGGGCGCGATGCAAGCGGCGCTTGAATCAGAGCGGCGCATCGCAGCGCGTGAGGCAAGGCCGCTGGAAGGCCTGCCCATCACCATCAAGGATGCGCTGGATGTCGCCGGCATGGTCTCGACAGCGGGCCTGCCCGGCTTCAAGGCGCGCGTCCCGGAGGAAGATGCCAGCGTGGTGGCAAGGCTGCGCGCAGCAGGCGCGGTCATTCTGGGCAAGACCAATGTGCCGGTGTTCTCCGGTGATTTCCAGAGCGTGAACCCCATTCATGGCGTGACCAACAACCCGTGGGATGCGACGCGCTCGCCCGGCGGTTCATCAGGCGGTGCGGCAGTCGCTGTTGCCACCGGCATGGCTGCCTTCGAGGTCGGTACGGATCTGGGCTCGTCCATTCGCTGGCCGGCGCATGCCACGGGCGTGTTCGGCCTGAAGACCACATGGGGCCTCGTCTCGACCTGGGGGATGATTCCGCCCCCGCCGGACCGCCGCCCGCCTCGTAATGTCGATCTGGTGGTGGCGGGGCCGATTGCCCGCAGCAGCGCTGATCTGGCGATGGCGCTGGAGGTGATGGCCGGCCCGCGCGAGGCGGGCTTTGCTGCCACGCCGCTGAAACCCGCCCGCGCCACGTCTGCGAATGGGCTGCGCGTGGCGCTGCTCACGCATGATCCGTTCGGGCCACTCGATGCCGAGATGGTCGAGGGCGTGAAAAATGCTGCGAAGATGCTGGCAGGGCAGGGCGCAATCATCACCGAAATCGCCCGCCCACCCGTGAATTTTGCTGAGGCTTATGAGGTGTTCGCGCTGCTCAACCACATGGTGGTGGCCTATGGCCTGCCGCACAAGGTGCGTGCGCGCATCCAGGCGCAGGCCGCAAGCTTTGCGCCGGGTGATCTCTCGCACCGGGCCTTGCAAGCACGCGGTGCCGCCATCGTGCCGGGTGCTTATCAGGCGATCCAGATGCGGCGCATGGCGCTGAAGCGGCAATGGGCCCGCTTCTTCACGCAATATGATGCGCTGCTGTGTCCGCCCGCCCCGGTGCTCGCGATCCCGCATAATCATACGCCGGATGTGTTCGCGCGCGTGCTGACCATCCGCGATGCGAGCGGACGAGAATCCACACGGCCCTATCTCGATTTTCTGGTCTGGGCGTCGCTCGCGACCGGCGCGGACTTGCCCGCAGCCGTTGCTCCGGTGGACCGCGCAGCCAGCGGCCTGCCGCGCGGCGTGCAGATCATCTGCGCCGAGGGCGAGGATATGTCGGCGGTTGCAGTGGCGGGCATGATCGAGGTGGCTGGCGGGGGATACAGCGCGCCCCCGTTTCAGGCCTGAGCCGGGTCGCCCTTCACCTTCATCAGGTCGAAGCGCGGGCCATAGGGCGTTTCGCGCCGGCGGGT
>JBOFIL010000343.1:0-5070 GCA_051650165.1 Allobosea sp. | reverse complement strand
TGACGTTCGAGGGCAAGCCGCGCTGGGGTGGTCATCACGACGCTCATGGTGCAGCGCCGACGATGCTGGCAGGCGCACATCACGCTGCGCCCACTGACCACGGTCATGATCAGGGCCACGCGCACACGCCCCACGAAAGCCCGCTGGTGATGCTGATCCCGCTGGCGCTGCTGGCGCTGGGCGCGGTGGCGGCCGGCTTTGCGTTCAAGGAGGCCTTCATCGGCCATGGCTATGACGCCTTCTGGAAGGGCGCGCTGTTCACGGGCAAGGACAACCACATCATCCACGATTTCCACAAGGTGCCGAAATGGGTGGTCTGGTCGCCGTTCGTTGCGATGGTGCTCGGCTTCGTGATGGCTGTCTGGTTCTACGTGCTGCGGCCCGAAACGCCAAAGCATCTCGCCGAGCAGCATGGCTTCATCTATCGGTTCCTGCTCAACAAATGGTATTTTGATGAGCTCTATGACGCCATTTTCGTGCGTCCTGCCAAATGGCTTGGCCGCTTCCTGTGGAAGAAGGGCGACGGGCTGGTGATTGATGGACTCGGGCCAGATGGCATCTCGGCGCGCGTTATTGATGTGACCAACCGCGTTGTCCGGCTCCAGACCGGGTTCGTTTATCACTATGCCTTTGCCATGTTGCTGGGCGTTGCCGGGCTTGTGTCCTGGTATCTGCTGACGAGGGCTTGAGCATGTTCGGATTTGGTATCCTCTCCGGGCTTCTCGTCCTGCCGCTAGCGGGCGCAGGCCTCATCCTTTGCCTGCGCGGCGAGAAGGCAGCGGTTGATTCGAACGCGCGCTACATCGCGCTGGCGGCAACCATCGTCACATTTCTACTTGCGCTGGTGGCCTGGGGCCGGTTCGACAACACGAGCGCCGCCTTCCAGCTGATCGAAAACCATGGCTGGATTTCGGATACGATCCGCTTCCGCCTTGGCGTGGATGGCTTCTCCATGCCCTTCGTGATGCTGACGGCGTTCCTCATGCCATTTTGCATTCTAGCGGGCTGGGAGTCGGTCGAGAAGCGGGTGCCGGAATATCTCATCGCGTTTCTTGTGCTGGAAACGCTGATGATCGGCGTGTTTGTCGCGCTCGATCTGGTCTTGTTCTATGTGCTGTTCGAGGCCGGCCTCATCCCGATGTTCCTGATCATCGGAATCTGGGGCGGCAAGCGGCGCATCTATGCCAGCTTCAAGTTCTTTCTCTACACGCTGCTCGGCTCGGTGCTGATGCTGATCGCCATCATGGCGATGTACTGGAACGCCGGCACGACCGACATTGTGCAGCTGCTCCAGCACAAGTTTCCCAAGGAGATGCAGACCTGGCTCTGGCTCGCCTTCTTCGCCTCATTTGCGGTGAAGATGCCGATGTGGCCGGTGCATACATGGCTGCCCGATGCCCACGTCGAAGCGCCGACCGCCGGATCCGTGATTCTTGCAGCCATTCTCCTCAAGATGGGCGGCTACGGCTTCATCCGCTTCTCCATCCCGATGTTCCCGGACGCCTCGCTGTATTTCCAGGGCTTCGTCTATGCGCTTTCGGTGATCGCGATCATCTACACCTCGCTGGTCGCGCTTATGCAGGAGGACATCAAAAAGCTCATCGCCTATTCCTCCGTGGCGCATATGGGCTTCGTGACGATGGGCCTGTTCACGCTGACCCCGCAGGGCATTCAGGGTGCGATGTTCCAGATGGTCAGCCACGGGCTGGTCTCGGGCGCGCTCTTCCTCTGCGTCGGCGTCGTCTATGACCGGATGCACACGCGCGAGATTTCGGCCTATGGCGGGCTCGTCAACCGCATGCCGCTCTATGCGGTGGCCTTCATGGTGTTCACCATGGCCAATGTCGGCCTGCCGGGCACGGCAGGTTTTGTCGGCGAATTCCTGACACTACTGGGCGCGTTCAAATCCAACCCTTGGGTGGCATTCTTCGCGACCTTCGGCGTCATCCTCTCAGCGGGCTATGCGCTCTGGCTCTACCGGCGCGTGGTGTTCGGCGAGCTTGTGAAGCCGGAGCTGAAGGACATCTCCGATCTCAATCGCCGCGAGATTGGCCTGCTGCTGCCGCTGGCGCTCCTGACCATCTGGTATGGCATTGCGCCCGGCCAGATCCTCAACACCTTTGCCCCGCCCACCGAGGCGTTGCTGAAATCAACCGCAGCCGTCTTCACCGCCGTGAAGACCGCCGCGATAATGCCGTGAAAGCCGCCTGACATGACAGCTTCAACCGTTCCCGCACTCATGCCGGCCCTGCCGGAAATCGTCATGGCTGTCGGCGCGCTGGGCATGGTGCTGTTCGGCGCCATTCAGGGCGAACGCTCGACGCGGATCATGGAAGCGCTGGCTGTCGCGCTGTTTGTCATCGTGGCGTTGCTGGTGCTGAGCCTGCCTGAAGGGCGCACCGTCACCTTCAACGGCTCGTTTGTGGTCGATGGTTTTGGCCGCTTCATGAAGCTGCTGACGCTGATCGGCGCTGGCGCAGCTATCGTCATGTCCACGGATTACCTGCGCCGCGAAGGCATTGCCAGATTTGAGTATCCCATCCTCGTGGTGCTGGCGACGCTCGGCATGATGATGATGATTTCGGCCAATGATCTCATCGCGCTCTATATGGGTCTCGAGCTGCAATCACTTGCACTTTATGTCATAGCGGCCTTTGATCGCGACAATGCCCGCTCCAGCGAGGCCGGCTTGAAGTACTTCGTGCTTGGCGCGCTCTCCTCCGGCATGCTGCTTTATGGCTCGTCTCTGGTTTATGGCTTCACCGGGACTGTGTCCTTCGAGGGCATTGCCGCTGCGCTGGCCACAGGTGGCGCGAAGGGCATTGGCATAGGCTTTATCTTCGGGCTGGTGTTCGTGGCGGCGGGCCTGGCCTTCAAGATTTCGGCGGTTCCGTTCCATATGTGGACGCCGGATGTCTATGAGGGCTCGCCCACACCCGTGACGGCCTTCTTCGCCGCCGCGCCCAAGATGGCAGCGATGGCGCTAATCATCCGCGTGTTTGTCGGCGCGTTTCCAGGCGCAATCGGTGATTGGCGGCAGATCATCATCTTCATGGCCATCGCCTCCATGGCGCTCGGCGCGTTCGCCGCCATCGGCCAGGGCAACATCAAGCGCCTGCTGGCTTATTCCTCCATCGCCAATATGGGCTACGCGCTGGTGGGCTTGGCCGCCGGCACGCATGAGGGCGTGCAGGGCGTGATGATCTACATGGCGATTTATCTTGCCACCACGCTTGGCGCATTCGCCTGCGTGCTGATGATGCGTCGCGAAGGCAAGCTGGTTGAGGGCATCAACGATCTCGCTGGCCTCTCGCGCACCAACCCGTGGATGGCGTTTGCGCTGGCCATGTTCATGTTCAGCCTTGCCGGCATCCCGCCGCTCGCCGGCTTCTGGGCGAAATGGTATGTGTTCCTCGCTGCCGTCAACGCCAAGCTCTACTGGCTGGCGGTGATCGGCGTGCTGATCAGCGTCATCGGTGCTTACTATTATCTGCGCCTGATCAAGATCATGTATTTTGATGAGCCGAAGCCTGCCTTCGAGAAGGCTGATGCGCCGCTACGCGTCGTGATGGCGCTCTCGGCAATCTTTGTGATCTTCCTCTCGCTCATCCCTGCGCCGCTGTTCAATGCGGCTGGTGCAGCAGCCAAATCGCTGTTCTGAGGCAGTGACGCTGTCACGTCTCGCTGAGTCTCTCGCGGCCTCAGGCCACCGCGCAATCCACCATGAGCGGCTGCCCTCGACCATGAGCGAGGCCATGAAGGCCGCACGGGATGGCGAGCTCGGCCCGCTCTGGATCATCGCCGATGAACAGACCGCAGGTCGCGGGCGGCAGGGCAGGGCGTGGGTGTCGCCGCCCGGAAACCTTCACGCCACATTGTCGCTGGTGAACCCTTGTGAGCCACAACGAGCTGCGGAGCTTGGGTTTGTTGCAGGGCTCGCTTTGCATGATGCTGCGGCAGAGGTGACGGGCCTTTCTGCCCCGCGCCTTGCGCTGAAATGGCCGAATGATCTCTTGATCAATGGTGCCAAATGCGCTGGCCTGCTGGTGGAGGGCTCGGCCATTGGCGGCAATTTCACTGTGGCCATCGGGCTCGGCGTCAATGTCGTGGCTGCGCCTGAAGACACGCCCTATCCCGCGACATTCCTCGCGCGCCATACCGAAGCCAACAGCTCAGCGACACGCGATGCCCTGATGCTGGCGCTGGCTGGCCACATGGCCGCAAGGCTGGCGCAATGGCGCGAGGCTGGCTTTGCCGCAATGCTTCCAGAATGGCGAGCCCGTGCGGCCTTCATCGGCAGCGAGATCACGATACGGCTGCCAGAAGGCCCGGTCACAGGGCGCTTCGAGGACATTGACGCCACTGGCCGGCTTAAACTGTTGACGGGGCAGGGGCTTCGCGTCATCGACGCTGGAGATCTGTTTTTCCCTGCCGCCACCTGAGCGTGCAATTTTCAGAATCGAGCAACATAAGCATGGCGCGCGCATCGCAATCTGCCCAAGACAACCTTGCCGGCAACGAAAATCTCGTTTTCGTGCCACTTGGCGGCCTTGGCGAAATCGGCATGAACGCCGCGCTTTATGGATGGGGGCCACCCAAGAAGCGCAAATGGATTCTGGTCGATTGCGGTGTGACCTTTGCAGGGCCGGAAGCCCCGGGCATTGACCTCATCCTGCCTGACCTTGGCTTCATCGAGGACAATGCCCGCGATCTTGTCGCCATCATCATCACCCATGCGCATGAGGATCATATCGGCGCATTGGTGCAAGCCTTCCCCAAGCTGCGCGCGCCGGTCTGGTGCACACCCTTCGCCGCGGGCTTGCTGGAAGCCCGCAAGCTTCAGGAGCGCGGCGCGCCAAAGATTCCGCTCAACATCGCCGTGCCGGGAATGTCGTATGAGTTCGGGCCGTTTAGCGTCGAATTCATCAAGGTGGCGCATTCGATCCCTGAATCCTGCGCGCTGGCCATCCGCACCCCCGCCGGCATTGTGATCCATTCTGGCGACTGGAAGCTGGACGCAACCCCGCCGCTCGGCTGGCTGACGGATGAGGCGCGGTTCCGTGCGCTGGG
>JBOFIL010000342.1:0-3602 GCA_051650165.1 Allobosea sp. | reverse complement strand
GTGGCGTAGTTGGAGATGTATTGCTGGTCGCGCGAGCCATCGGGCGAGATCATGTGCACGACCATCATAAGATCGGGCGAGGCCTTGCGGGTTTGCAGGCCAAAGGAGCGCACCTCCTGAGGCAGGCGCGGCTCGGCGGCGGAAACGCGGTTCTGCACCAGCACCTGCGCCTGATCGACATTGGTGCCGGGCTTGAACACCACATTGATGGTGAGGCGGCCATCACCTGTCGATTGCGAGGTGATGTAGAGCATGTTGTCGACGCCGTTCACCTCCTGCTCGATGGGGGTGGCGACAGTCGCGGCAATCACCTCGGCGGATGCGCCAGGATAG
This sequence comes from Allobosea sp., assembly GCA_051650165.1. Classification (GTDB taxonomy): domain Bacteria; phylum Pseudomonadota; class Alphaproteobacteria; order Rhizobiales; family Beijerinckiaceae; genus Allobosea. The sequence goes on along the minus strand of JBOFIL010000342.1, from coordinate 3,269 downwards.
GTGGCGGTGATGCTCACCGTGGGCGGCGCGATCTCGGGATATTCCGAGATCGGCAGCGCCCGCATGGTGATGAGGCCGGCGATGGTGATGATGATCGAGAGGACCGAGGCAAAGATCGGCTTGTCGATGAAGAAATGGCTGAAGCGAAACATGTGTTTTCTTTTTTAAAAGAGTGCGACTTTTCGCTCAGTTTGTCGAAGGTGTCGGCTTGATCTCGCCGGGCATGGGCGCAACCGTCACGCCGGGGCGCAGCATCGGGTTGGCATGTCCGGAGAGCATCACCCTGTCATCCGGCTTCAGCCCGCTCTTGACGACGCGAAGGCCATCGACGATGGGTCCAAGCTCGACCATGCGCGGCTGGAGCTTGTTCTCCGGGCCAATGACCAGCACGATCTTGCGGGTCTGGTCAGAGACGATGACCGTATCGGGCACCAGCAACGCGTCCGTCTCGCCGCCAAAAAGGCGCATGCGTCCGAAGGTGCCGGGCGCAAGGAATGCATCCTTGTTGTCGAAAATGGCGCGGCCACGAATGGTGCCGGAGCGGGCATTGATCGCGTTGTCGACAAAATCCATGCGGCCCGTGCGGGTCCAGACCTTCTCATCCGCCAGGCGCACAGCCACAGGGTTGGTGCTTTCGCGCCCGGATGGCCGTTGGCCGGAAGCTGCAAGGCGAGAATAGCGGATATAATCGCTTTCCGAGGCATCGAACACGAAATGGATCGGGTCGAGCTTGACGATGGTGGTGAGCAGCGTCGCGCCGGATTGTCCGCCCGAAATCAGATTGCCGGTGTCGACGCGCTTGTCTGAAATACGGCCATCGATGGGCGCACGCACCTGCGACCATTCGAGGTTCAGCTCAGCGCTTTTCAGGTTTGCCTCTGCGGCTGCCTGGCTGGCGCGCGCGCTGGAGAGGTTGGCGCGCCGCTGATCGACATCGCGGGCGGTGATGGTCTGGTTGCGGGTGAGGCCTTCAGCGCGCTCCACCTCGTTCACGGCGAGCTGTACCTGCGCCTTGGCGCGGGCCACCTCTGCCTTCGAGGCTTCGGCGGCGAGCTGATAGGGGCGGGGGTCAATCGAGAACAGCAGATCGCCTTTCTTGACCATCTGCCCATCGCGGAAATGGATCTGGTCAATGAAGCCGGAGACGCGCGCCCTGATCTCGACCTGCTCGGTGGCCTCAAAGCGCCCGGTATATTCATCCCAGAGCGTGATCTTGCGCGCGATCGGCGTGCCGACCTGAACCGGCATGGCCTGCGGTGGGCCGCCTTGCGCAAATGCAGCTGGGGAGATGTCCATCATCAAGCCACCGGCAAATACAGCGCCTGCAACCAATGCACCCGCAACCACAGATGATCCGCGCCTCATAATCAGCCCTCTCAGGATTCCATTGTGGATGGTTTATGCACCGACAGCTTTGCATTTGCCATGTCAAAATTGACGCAGGGAATTGGTGAAATACAAAACACACAAGCTGTAACAGGATCATGGAGGCATTTCGCCTTGCCGCGACTGCTATGGCTTATGTATGAGCGGATGCGTCGCCACTTCAGGACAAGAAGCCCATGACCGCCATCCAGCCCATCGCCCGCAAACGCGACGCAGACCCGAAAAAGCTTATCAAGGGTGCGACCGGCGATTGGGAAATCGTCATCGGCATGGAAATCCATGCGCAGGTGAACTCGAACGCCAAGCTGTTCTCCGGTGCATCCACCACCTTCGGCAATGAGCCCAACGCCAATGTCAGCCTTGTCGATGCGGCGATGCCCGGCATGCTTCCTGTGATCAACGAGGAATGCGTGAAGCAGGCGATCCGCACCGGGCTTGGCCTGAATGCAGCGATCAACCTGACATCGGTCTTTGACCGGAAGAATTATTTCTATCCCGATCTGCCGCAGGGCTATCAGATCAGCCAGTTCAAGCAGCCCATCGTCGGCGAAGGCGAGATCGTGGTGGACCTGTCCCCCACCGAGAGCATCACGGTCGGCATCGAGCGGCTGCATCTGGAGCAGGATGCCGGCAAGAGCCAGCATGACCAGCACCCCACCATGAGCTTCGTCGATCTGAACAGGTCAGGCGTGGCGCTGATGGAAATCGTTTCGCGCCCCGATCTGCGCTCTGCGGAGGAAGCGAAGGCCTATGTCTCGAAGCTGCGCACCATCCTGCGCTATCTCGGCACTTGCGACGGCGACATGGAGAAGGGGAACTTACGCGCCGATGTGAACGTTTCGGTGCGCAAGCCCGGAGCGCCTTTCGGCACGCGCTGCGAGATCAAGAACGTCAATTCCATCCGCTTCATCGGACAGGCGGTCGATGTCGAGGCGCGCCGTCAGATCGGCATTCTGGAAGATGGCGGAACCATCGACCAGGAAACGCGCCTCTATGATCCCGCCAAGAGCGAAACCCGCTCGATGCGCTCCAAGGAAGAGGCGCATGATTACCGCTATTTCCCCGATCCTGACCTTTTGCCGCTGAGCTTCGCGCAAAACTATGTTGATGCGCTGAAAGCCGAGCTTCCCGAATTGCCCGATGCCAAGAAGACGCGGTTCATCGCCGATTATGGCCTTAGCGCCTATGATGCCTCGGTGCTGGTCGCTGAGCGCGAGCAGGCTGATTTCTTTGAACAGGTAGCCAAAGGCCGCGACGGCAAGGCGGCGGCGAACTGGGTGATCAACGAGTTCTTCGGTCGCCTGAACAAAGAGGGCCTGGAGATCGCCGCATCGCCCATGAGCGCCGCGCAGCTTGGCACCATCGTCGATCTGATCGGAGAGGGAACCATCTCCGGCAAGATCGCGAAAGACCTGTTCGAGATCATCTGGGCGGAAGGGGGCGATCCGCGCGCCGTCGTCGAGGCGCGTGGCCTCAAGCAGGTGACGGATACCGGCGCGATCGAGAAGGTGATCGACGAGGTGATGGCCGCCAACCCGGACAAGGTGGCGCAGGCGCGCGAAAAGCCAACGCTTGCCGGCTGGTTCGTCGGCCAGATCATGAAAGCCTCGGGCGGCAAGGCCAACCCGGCGACCGTGAACGAGATTCTCAAGAAGAAGCTGGGGATTTGAGGGACGGCTGAAGCCCCTCACACCCGCCGATAGAGATAATAGCCCCCTGCCGGCGCGCCCTCGGGCAGGGGCAAGGCCTCGAAGCCGGGCATATGAAGCAGGCAATCCGACATCACGAAGCCGCCCGGCATGATCAGGGGCGGCAGGGTCCGCTCCATCATGGCCGCATTGGCGCGGCTATGCTCGGCGCTGAACGAGCCAATATCGGAATTG
>JBOFIL010000341.1:0-1429 GCA_051650165.1 Allobosea sp. | reverse complement strand
ATGCTCCTGCGCCAGCGCGACGAGGATCGCGCCCGTCAGCGTTGCCAGGTTGATCATGAAGCGCGGCTTGAAGCGCTCCTGCGTGTACCAGAGCACATCCGCCAGGACGAGGCGGCCTTCGGCGTCGGTGTTGATGATCTCGATGGTCTGGCCAGACAGCGAGGTGACGATGTCGCCGGGGCGCTGCGCCTTGCCATCGGGCATGTTTTCCACAAGGCCGATGGCACCCACCACATTGGCTTTGGCCTTACGGGCGGCGAGCGTGTGCATGAGGCCAACGACGCAGGCAGCACCCGCCATGTCGCCCTTCATGTCCTCCATGCCGCCAGCAGGCTTGATCGAGATGCCGCCTGTATCAAACACCACGCCCTTGCCGACAATGGCGACGGGCTGCGCGCCGGCCTTGCCGCCATTCCAGCGCATGATGACGACCTTGCTCTCCTGCTCGGACCCTTGCCCGACGCCAAGCAGCGCACGCATGCCGATCTTTTTCAGCTCCTTTTCGCCCAGAACCTCGACCTCGACACCGAGCTTCTCTAACGCCTGTGCGCGCTTGGCGAACTCGGTCGGGGTCAGCACATTGGGCGGCTCATTGACGAGATCACGGGCTATATTGACGCCTTCCGACACCGCATCGCGGCTTTTCATGGCCTTCTTCACTGAGCTCGTATCAGCAACATACAGCGTGATGCTGGTCGGGCTTGCGCCCTCCTCATCATCCTTCTTCCTGGATTTGTAGCGATCAAACGCATAGGCGCGCAGGCGCATGCCCAGAGCGAAATCGGCGATCTGGTCGGGCGTTGGAGCTTCGCCCGGTGCATCCATGATGATGCTGGCAGCGCGGCCCTTGGGCAATTTGCCATAGACGTTGCCGCCTAGCATCACCCAATCGACCTTGGCGCGGTCGGCTTCGGCCCCAAGGCCAATAATCGTGAGGCGCTCCAGCCCGGAGGCTTCGTTTGCCACAATTGTCAGCGAGGCTTTCAATTTGGCGGTGAATTTATCAATTGTCGCGGCGCGCAGGAGAGCGGCGCTTGTCGCTTTGTCGAGTGTCAGGCCTGCGGGTTTTGCCGGGGCTTTCTCATCTGCAAACGCCACGACATCGCCCGAATGGCGGCCAGCCGCCGCCTTGATTTCAAGCTTAAAACGATCAGCCATGGTCTTTCATCTCCCACGTCCAGAAATAACCCGGTTATCAAACGTAACCCTTGCGCAACAGGCGCTTGGCGAGTGTCGCGCAGGTGTGATTCCACCGTTGCGCGTGTCTTGGCTATAGCATAGCCCCGTGATGATGCGCCTGCTCCGCTTTGATCTTATCGACCGCTATGTGTTCCGCATCGTGGCCTCGGCGACGGTGGCGGGACTCATTGGCCTGACGGCGGTGATCTGGATCACGCAATCACTGAAGGAACTCGATCTGGTCACTGGC
>JBOFIL010000340.1:0-3210 GCA_051650165.1 Allobosea sp. | reverse complement strand
CACTGGACTCATGTGGGCGGCGGCCAGACGCAGGCGCTGAAATCACAGGCCGAGGCGCTGGGCATAGCCGCGCGGTGCCGGTTCCTGGGCGCTCGTGATCAATCCGAGGTTCTGGCGCTCTATCGCACCAGTGACCTGTTTGTGTTGCCCTGCCGTGTCGCGGATGATGGCGACCGGGATGGCTTGCCCAATGTGCTGGTCGAAGCCTCAAGCCAGGGGCTGGCGGTTTTGTCGACATCCATCGCCGGCGTGCCGGAGCTGATCGAAGATGGCCTCAACGGCAGGCTGTGCGAGCCGGAGAATGTGCCTGCGCTGGCCGCAGCGCTGGCCGAGATGATTGCCAATCCCGAAATGCGCTGGCGGCTGGGCAAGGCAGCCATGGCGCGCGTCAAGGCCAGCTTCGATCATGAAAGCACCATCGAGGCACTGGAGGCACTGTTTCAGGGCCGGCCCATCCCTCAAGCCATTCCACCGGCAAGACCGCCCGAGGCGACGGGATGAGGCCGCAACCCCGCGCCTTGTTCTATCTCCAGCATCTGCTTGGCATCGGGCATGTCATCCGCGGTGAGCGCATTGCTGCCGCGCTTTGCAATGCAGGTGTCGATGTCACGCTTGCGCTGGGGGGCATGCCGACCGCCGTCATGGCGGATCACGGCAAGGCCGAAACGCCGTGGCGCAGCGTGCAACTTGAACCTGTCAGGGTCGAAAGCGGCGCCATGGGCAAGCTGCTTGGCGCGGATGGTGAGCCCTTCGATGAGGCACGCAAGGCTGCCCGCCGTGATGCGCTGCTGATGCTGCTCGACGACGTTCGACCTGACATCCTCATCATCGAGGCCTTCCCGTTCGGGCGACGGCAGATGCGCTTCGAGCTTGAGCCCTTGCTGGACCGCGCCAAGGCCATGGGCGTGCCGGTCATTGCCAGCTCCATCCGCGACATCTTGCAGGAAAGCGTCAAGCCGGGCCGGGCGGAAGAGACTTGCGCGGCGATCACACGCTGGTTTGATCTCGTGCTGGTGCATGGCGAGGAAGCCGTCACACCGCTCTCGATGACCTTTCCGCTGGCGGATCGGTTTGCAGCAAAAACCAGATACACCGGGATGGTGGGGCCAAGCCTGCCCGCCGACAGATCACATGCGGAAAGCACGGGCCTCATCATCTCGGTGGGCGGCGGTGCTGTTGGCGGCGCGGTGTTGAAGAGCGCACTTGCCGCGCTCAACCAGCCTGCTCTCGCGCATCTCAGCGCCCTGGCATTGACCGGGCCGAACCTGCCGGGGGCCGAGCTTGCGGGGCTTCAGGCCATGGCGCGGCCCGGCATCATGCTGGAGCGCTTCGTCAATGATTTGCCCGCGCGGATGGGGCAGGCGCGCCTTTCCATCAGCCAGGCGGGATACAACACGGTGGCAGACCTGATCGTGAGCGGCTGCCCGGCGGTGCTGGTGCCCTATGCCGCTGGCGGCGAGACCGAGCAGGCAAGACGCGCCGCCGCCCTCGCTGAGGCCGGGCGAGCGATCGTGATCGCGGAAGATCAACTCAATGAGGCCCGCATGACAGCCGCGATCATGGCCGCGCTTGATCTGCCTCGCCATGCGCCCTCCACGGCGCTGGGGGGCGCAGGCACGACCGCAAGGCTGCTGCTGGAGGCGCTGTCAGGCCGGCGGTGAATTTGTATCCGCCAGCCAGAAAGCATCCATGTGGTGCACGCCGAAAAAGGCCCCCGGCTCGAAGCTGAAATAGCCCTTCTGCGGCACATTGCGCAGCCTGTTGGTGGCGACCACTGGCTGAAGAGTCTGGTTGACGATGCCGATGGTGAAGACCTCGCGGGCATGAATATCGAGCATCCGGTTCCAGACATTCGTCCGCTCGGCGATGGTCTTAGATGCCTTCCATTCCTTGTAGAGACGACTGAGCTCCTGCACCTCGGGAATGTCGATCTCCTGCCCGAGGCGGCCATTGCTTTCGGCGAATTCGCCGAAGCGTGGCCAGTGAAACTGGGTTGAGATGTAAGGGGTAAGCGCATCCGGCTCCATGTCCGGGCCGGCGATGCCATTGTCGAGGCCACCCGCCATGGTCAGCATCGCTTCGCCAATCAGAACGCGGCGGCGCAACAGGTCTCGCTGGCTGGTGCGGGAAAACAGCCTGATACCGATGGCACGGAAGTTCTCGGCGATCAGCTCGATCGCGTCTGTCTCCTCGCTGACATCGCCGGCGGTCTCGATGGTGATCTCCGCGCGGCGTCCATCCGGCAAGAGCCTCACCTTGTCCCAATCACGCTTGGCAAGCCCGGCATCATCCAGGAGCTGGTTGGCCGCTGCCGGATCGTGGAATGCGAATGCCTTCAACCTCTCCTTGCTGTAGAGCGGAGAGCCTTCGATCATCGTGTTCGCGCCCACCTTGGCGAGCCCGTAGAAGATGACGTTGTTGATGTCCTGCCGGTTGATGGCGAGGGAAAACGCCTGCCGCACACGCCTGTCGCGCAGAAGCGCACGCCAGCCCGCATCTGCCGCATTTAGGTTTGGATAGATGCAGAGCTTGGCGCCGTCCGCTCGCTCCCACAGGCGCACGCTGAAATTCTGACGCTTCTCAGCATCCTTGAGAAAGGTGTAATTCTCAAACTGGATATAGCGCGCCTGCAAATCTGAATCGCCCGCACCCACCTTGGCAGGGATCAGCGAGGCGGACGCCGTGTTGATCACCACGCGGTCGATATAGGGCAATTGCTGGCCCTGCTCATCGACGCGATGGAAATACGGGTTGCGCTCGAAAACGAAGCGCTCAGCCGGGGGGGCAATGCGATTCATCCAGGGTTGCAACGTCGGGAGTTCAGGATTTTCGGGGCGATATTGTCGCGAGACCTGCTCATGCAATGCGCCCCAATCCTTGACGCGCGCCTTGAGGATGGCCTTTTTCAGCACATCACTGTCCGCATGCCGAGGATGGAACCGGCGCATGTAGTGAGCAGGCATCAGGATGTAGGTTGGCTGCGCGCCGGCGAGCGCCGGAAGGAAGGCAGGATTGGGCACCGGCCAAGTGTAACGGATGCGCCGCTCATCCAGAGCCTCGACAGTCGGCAGATGCATCGACGGCGTCAGCGCCACCGGCGGCCCGCCCGGCATCAAGCGCTTGTTGTTGGCCACATCCTCCCACCAGTAGATGAAATCCGCTGTGGTCAGGGGGTGGCCATCCGACCAGCGATGGCCCTCGCGCAATGTC
>JBOFIL010000339.1:0-3036 GCA_051650165.1 Allobosea sp. | reverse complement strand
ATCAGATCAGCAAAGATCGTCAAAAGGAATGTGACAAGCAGCGCAGCAATCTCTGGCCCGCCATGGCTGAAAATGGCGCGGACTTCCTTTTTCTCAGCCATACGCCAGGCGACATCGGCCAGCACGCCAGCCAGTGCTGCCAGCGGGATGAAGCTGGCAAGAGGCGCAGCCAGCATCATGAATCCGAGCAGGAACATCGCTGCAAGCATGCCCGAAACCGGGCTGGTTGCCCCGGCGCGCACATTGGTGGCGGTGCGGGCCAGCGTGCCGGTGACGCAGATGCCGCCAAACAACGCCGTGCCGATATTCGCGATGCCTTGCGCGATCAACTCTGTATCCGGGCGATGTTTGCGCCCGCTCATGCCATCAGCCACCACGGCGGAAAGCAGCGATTCAATCCCTGCCAACAGCGCGATGGCCATCGCATCGGGCAAGAGGCTGATCAGCCGCGCCGTATCGATGGCCGGCAGGCTCAGCATCGGCAAACTCGCTGGAATGCCACCAAAACGGCTACCAATCGTGGCAACCGGCATGATCAGCGCCCACGATGCCAGCGTCGCAACCCCAACCGCGATCAGCAAGGCGGGCCAGGTTGGCCGCCAGCGCCGGATAAGCTGGATGAGGATGATGGTGCCAACCGAAAGCATCACGGCAGCCGGGCTGAGCGAAGGCAGGGCGGCATAGAGCACGCCAAGCTTGGGGATAAGCGCCGCAGGTTCTCTTGCCGGCAGGGTCAGCCCGAGCAGATCGCGGATCTGGCTGGCAAAAATGATGACCGCGATGCCGTTGGTGAAGCCGACCAGCACCGCATGCGGGATATAGCGGATGTAATCTCCCAGCCGCATCAACCCGATACAGATCAGCATCACGCCTGCCATTAACGTTGCGATCAGCAGCCCGTCAAAGCCATGGCGCGATATGATGGCGCTGATCAGCACAATGAACGCGCCAGCTGGCCCGCCGATCTGGTATCGTGAACCGCCCAGCGCCGAAACGAGGAATCCGCCGACAATCGCGGCATACAGCCCGGCAGCAGGCGTCGCGCCTGATGCAATCGCCAGCGCCATCGAGAGGGGCAGGGCCACGACGGAGACGGTCAACCCCGCAACGGCATCCTTGCGAAAGCGCTCCGCGCCATAGCCCTCGCGCAGGACTGAAATCAGCTTGGGCGAGAAAACCGGTGGCTGCATGAGGTTGCAAAACCAATCATAGGTTGCCGCTACGTCAGGCAGCACAAGGTGATTCTAAAGAATCTCATTCAACTGAGTCGACATGTTGATTTTGCACACTAGAACTAGCCAGAGGCAGCGTGCAATCTTTAGCCATGGTCCTGGCTGGCCGATCAATGTGCGTCATGCGCAGCTTCGGCAGCCATAAGGCAGGGGGAATAACCAATGAAGGCAATCCGCATTCACAGAACTGGCGGGCCTGAGGTGTTGAGCTATGAGGATGTGCCGGATCCTGTGCCCGGCCATGGCGAAGTTCTTGTCGCCAACAAGGCAATCGGCCTGAATTTCATCGACACCTATTTTCGCTCCGGGCTCTATCCCGCGCCTGCGCTGCCCTTCACTCCCGGAAATGAAGGCGCAGGCGAGGTGATTTCAACCGGCAGCGGGGCCAATGGCTTCAAAAAGGGCGACCGCGTCGCCTATGTCACCACGCTCGGCTCCTATGCGCAAAAGCGCATTGTGGCGGCGACCTCGCTGGTCAAGCTGCCTGATGCGATCAGCTTCAAGCAGGCCGCGGGCATGATGCTCAAGGGCATGACGGCCGAATATCTGCTGCGACGCACCTACAAGGTGAAGCGCGGCGACATGATCCTCGTTCACGCCGCGGCGGGCGGCACTGGTCTTATCCTGTGCCAATGGGCGAAATCGCTTGGCGCGACCGTGATCGGCACAGTGGGCTCTCCTGAAAAAGCCAAGCTCGCCAAGAAGAATGGCTGCCACCACACCATCCTCTACCGCGAGGTGGATTTCGTCGACGCAGTGAAAAAACTCACCGGCGGCAAGGGTGTGCCGGTGGTCTATGATGGCGTCGGCAAGGATACGTTCCTGAAATCGCTCGATTGCCTGTCGCCCTTCGGCACCATGGTCAGCTTCGGCAATGCCTCCGGTGCGGTCGATCCGGTCAATCTCGGCCTGCTCGGACCCAAGGGCTCGCTTTACGTGACGCGCCCGACGCTGTTCACGCATCTGGGCCAGCCAAACGGGCTGAAATCCATGGCGCGCAACCTCTTCGGCGTGGTGGCGAGCGGGGCTGTGAAAATCCCCGTCACCAACTCCTGGCCGCTGGCTGATGCTGCGCAGGCGCACATCGCGCTGGAAGGCCGGCAGACGACGGGATCAGGCGTGCTGGTGCCTTGAGGGGGCGGCTTGCTTGTTTCATCCCTCCCCCTTGCGGGGAGGGGGGCGATTTCACCCCTCCCGGCCTCGCTTTACTCGGCCACCCGCCCCGTCAAGGGGCGGGATGAAGAGGCCATCCCCTTGCGAATCCTCCCCTGATCCTGTTCCCTTGCGTCAATGATCCTTGCCGGAGCTCACGCGCCCATGCCTGATGATTCCGACACACCGGAAAAGCCCAAGCTCAGGCCGGCGAATGAAAACCCATGGTATGTGTTGGCAACGCTGCATGGGGAGCAGCCGGAGGGCGCACATGGTGGGGGTTACGATGCGCGCGTACATGCAAAAAATAGACGTGATTGGAATAAATTAGCATCAAGGCACTTATCTGAAGTCCAGAAGGATTTTCTGCTCAAATTATGCGATGATTCTGGTAGTAAAATTTTCGAATTAGATGATTTAACGACTCACTCAGAAGACGAATTTGCCGAATTGAGTAAATTGCTAGCTGGTAATAATTTGTTCAATAAATTTAACACAAATGAATTAATGATATTATTGAATAGTGGCGGTGCAAATTTTTATTCAGTGCAATTTTGTATGGATGTGATATTTAATGGATTTATTTTTTTGAAAATGACGAGTTTTGGAAGTTGTTTATTCGATAAAAACTCTTCTTTTAAAAATTGTGTTT
>JBOFIL010000338.1:0-1412 GCA_051650165.1 Allobosea sp. | reverse complement strand
ATGCGGCTCTGGGTGCGCGACACGCTGGATGATCTCGATGGCCAGATCGCTGATTTGCAGAAGGCTTTGGCAGAGAAGGCACTGGAGAATGCGGCTTCCGTCATGCCGGGCTTCACGCATCTGCAATCGGCGCAGCCTGTCACCTTCGGGCATCATCTCATGGCCTATGTCGAGATGTTGGCGCGGGATCGGGGCCGTTTTGCCGATGCGCGCCGGCGCATGAATGAATGCCCGCTTGGTGCTGCTGCGCTCGCCGGCACATCCTTCCCGATTGATCGCCACATGACCGCGAAGGCGCTGGGGTTTGACCGGCCCACTGCCAATTCACTCGATTCGGTCTCGGACCGTGATTTCGCGCTGGAGGCGCTGGCGGCTGCGTCGATCTCGGCGATGCATCTGTCGCGCCTTGCCGAGGAGATCGTGCTCTGGGTCACGCCGCAATTCGGCTTTGTGAAGCTCTCCGACAAGTTCACCACCGGCTCGTCGATCATGCCGCAAAAGCGCAACCCTGATGCTGCCGAGCTGGTGCGCGGCAAGGCCGGGCGTGTGTTCGGCGCGATGCAGGCCCTGCTGACCATGATGAAGGGCCTGCCGCTGACTTACTCAAAGGACATGCAGGAGGACAAGGAAGGGACATTCGATGCGCTCTCCACGCTCTCGCTCTGCCTTGCGGCCATGACCGGCATGGTGCGCGACATGCAGCCGGATCTCATCCGCATGAAGAAAAGCGCCGGTCTGGGTTATGCGACTGCGACAGACCTCGCCGACTGGCTGGTGCGGGTGCTCAAGATGCCATTCCGTGATGCACACCATGTCACCGGCCGGTTGGTGGGGGTGGCGTCCGACAGGCAGGTGGGGCTGGAAAAGCTGACGCTTGATCAGATGCAGGCCGTTGAGCCACGCATCACGGATGAGGTGTTCGGCGTGCTGGGCGTGACGAAATCTGTCACCAGCCGCATGAGTTATGGCGGCACAGCTCCCGCCAATGTGCGCAAGCAGGCGAGGGCCTGGATCAAACGGCTGGAGAAGTGACCCTCTCGCGCCGCGCGCCAAGCTCGGCTATAGGCTGGTCAATCGCTCCCGTTTGCGGCATTGAGAACCGATGATGCTTCGCGCCAAACCCTTACGTGTCTTGATTGCTGCCGGCCTTGCCGCTTTGGCGCTTGGTGCCTGCGGGCGGCGTGGGCCGCTGGAAGCGCCGCCAGTCGCGGATGCTGACAAGGCGAAGCCCACATCGACCATCAATGAGAGCGTGCCGAGCGAGGATGCCTTCGCCACCAACCAGCTTGGCCGCCCTGCGCGCACCAACCGCGCCATTACCATCCCGAAGCGCGATTTCATTCTCGATCCGCTGCTGTAAAGGGCGGAAAGACCAAGGCGCAGGCCATGCATCATTTCACCTATGTTGACGG
>JBOFIL010000337.1:0-2626 GCA_051650165.1 Allobosea sp. | reverse complement strand
TATCAGGCATCAACAGGATTATCCTATTGTCGAGTAGGCTGCGCTCATTTGCTGGCCTACTTATCTGCTTGATGGAGGCTGCCTGTATTGGGTGGCAGCATTCGCATCGCATTGGGGGGGCATATGGCATCGCGCCGGCCCTGTCGGGAGATGAAAAGTCATGTCAAACAACAATGATGAGATTTACTGGGGAAAGACCAGTAAATTGATGATTTTGATGATGTCGCTGTGGATATTCTTCAGCTTCATTGTCCATATGTTCGTGGTGCCGCTCAATGGCATCAAGATTCTTGGCTTTCCGCTCGGCTTTTATATGGCCGCGCAGGGCTCGCTCATCGCTTTTGTCGTGATGTTGTTCTGGTTTGCGAAAGCACAGGACAATATCGACCGCGAATGCGGCGTGGCCGAAGAAGAGTGAGGGGGACAGAATAATGTCAACTGAGGCCAAATCTGGCGATTTTATGCAAAATCTTGGCAAGGTATACGCCATTTATACAGGCGGCTTCTTTGCCTTCATCGTCCTTGTGGCGATTCTTGAACAGGTCGGCGTGCCAAACAGGTATCTCGGCTATCTGTTCATGGGTTTCACGATTCTTGTTTATGCCTTCATCGGCGTGGTTTCGCGCACCTCAGAGGTGGGCGAATATTATGTTGCCGGCCGCAAGGTGCCTGCCTTCTACAACGGCATGGCGACCGGTGCGGACTGGATGAGCGCTGCCTCCTTCATCGGCATGGCCGGCTCGCTCTTCCTGCTCGGCTATGACGGCCTCGCCTTCGTGCTTGGCTGGACAGGCGGCTATGTGCTGGTGGCGGTGCTGATTGCGCCATTCCTGCGCAAGTTCGGCGCCTACACCGTGCCGGACTTCCTTTCGGCCCGTTATGAGGGCAATGCCGCACGTATCTGCGGCGTGATCGTGCTGATGGCCTGCTCCTTCACCTATGTGGTGGCGCAGATTTTCGGCACGGGCCTCATCGCACAGCGCTTCCTCGACATGAACTTCGAGCTTGCCTGCTTCATCGGTCTCGCCGGCATTCTGGTGTGCTCGATGCTCGGCGGCATGAAGGCCGTGACATGGACACAGGTGGCCCAGTACATCGTGCTCATCGTCGCCTACCTCATCCCGGTGGTGTGGATGTCGGCGAAGAAGTTCGGCATTCCGATCCCGCAGCTGACATACGGTCAGGCGATCCAGCAGATCTCGGATCTCGAGCAGAGCTTCATCCGTAACGGGCTCGCGCCCGCCAACATGAAGACGCACGTGGCCCCGTTCACGAGCTATTCGCCCGCGAACTATTTCTGGCTGATCTTCTGCCTGATGGTCGGCACAGCCTCGCTGCCACACGTTCTGATGCGCTATTTCACGACGCCGAGCGTCAAGGAAGCCCGCATCTCGGTGGCCTGGTCGCTGCTCTTCATCTTCATCCTCTACTTCACCGCGCCGGCCTATGCGGCGTTCTCGAAGCTGGAGGTTTATTCAACCCTGATCGGCAAGAACATCGCCGACATGCCGATGTGGGTCTACAACTGGGGCAAGCTTGGCCTGGTCTCGATCTGCGGCAAGGCAGCGGCTTCGGCGGCTGTCGTGGCTGAATCGTGCAAGGCTGTCGCAGGCCATGCCGGCATTCTGCGTTTCCAGGATTTCGCGATCAACACCGACGTGGTGGTGATTTCGACGCCTGAAATCGCGGGCCTTCCCTATGTGATCACGGGCCTCGTGGCCGCTGGCGGCCTCGCCGCTGCGCTCTCCACCGCCGATGGTCTTCTGCTGGCGCTCGCAAACGCGCTGTCACACGACATCTACTACAAGATCATCAACCCGAATGCGCCGACCAAGCAGCGCCTCGTCATCAGCCGTGTGCTGCTGGTGGTGGTGGCAGTGGCCGCGGCATGGGTGGCCTCCACAAGGCCAACCGACATCGTGGCGATGGTGGCCTGGGCCTTCTCGCTCGCTGCGGGCGGGTTGTTCCCGGCGCTTGTGCTGGGTGTCTGGTGGAAGCGTGCCAACAAGTCTGGCGCGATTGCAGGCATGATGGCTGGCTTCCTGGTGACGTTGTTCTACCTCGTCATCACGCGCTATTGGCCACATATCGGTGTGAACCACTTCGGCATGAGCTCGCTGCTCAATCCGATCACGGGCGCACCGCTGATCTCGGCTGACGCGATGAAGGCCGCTCTTGCCAACCCGGCAGTGACGGACGGGCCTGTTCTGGCCACCAATCCGCTCGCTTCCCGCGTCGGCTGGTTCAACATCAACAACATCTCCTCGGCTGCCTTCGGCCTGCCCGCAGGCTTCCTGGTGATGTATGTGGTTTCGATGATGACCCCAGCGCCTTCCAAGGCGATGATGGACTTCGTCGACGCCTGCCGTCGCCCGAAGGGCAAGACGATCATGGAAGAAAAGACCACCTGATCAGGCGGCTCTTCCATACAAACGGGGCGGAGGAGAAATCCTCCGCCCTTTTTTATGGGGCGTGGGCCTCATGGGCGTGGCTACCCGCGCTTTACTTCCAAGCAGAATTACGGGAAACGCATCGGCATGATCGAGGTATCCGGCCATTGGCTCTTTCATGGGCCCAACATGCTGCTCGCGGCGCTGCTGTACACGCTGCTGGGGCGCTATATTCT
>JBOFIL010000336.1:0-2862 GCA_051650165.1 Allobosea sp. | reverse complement strand
GGGGCTGAGGATGCAGCCTCTTACGGTGACACCGGGGCAGATACGCTTGGCCACATCGCGCGCGCCTGCGCCGAGGGCAAAGGCGACCGCGCTGGCCTGCGCGCCGGGCCACTCGCATTGTCAAACCTCGCTCGTCTTGGCCTTGGACTCGCCTGCGAGACCTCAACCGGCATCGCACCGCCGGGTCTTGCGCTGCCGGGTCTTGCACTGCCGGGTCTTGCACTGCCAGAAAGCACAACTGGGCTCTGGGGCTATGGCGTCGAGATCAGCCCAGGCAAGGATACGCCCTCCGGCCATTGGGAAATGGCGGGTTGCCCTGTGCCGTTCCAATGGGGTTATTTCAAGCAGCTTGAGCGCTCGTTTCCGGATGAGTTGATCGCCAGCATCTGCAAACAGGGCGGCATTGGCGGCATTCTGGGCAATTGCCATGCTTCGGGTACAGCCATCATCGATCAGCTTGGCGCGGAGCACCTCAGGACCGGCTGGCCGATCTGCTACACATCGGTGGACTCAGTCCTCCAGATCGCCGCGCATGAGGAGAGTTTCGGGCTGGAGCGGCTCTATGCGCTGTGCCGCGTTGTGCGCATTCTCGTTGATCCGCTCAACATTGGCCGTGTCATCGCGCGGCCCTTCATCGGCTCGCCTCAGCTAGGCTTCACCCGCACGGCGAACCGCAAGGATTTTGCCATTCCGCCACCAGGCGAGACCTTGCTCGACCGCGCCGCAGCCCATGGCCGCGAGATCATCACGGTCGGCAAGATCGGGGATATTTTCGCGCATCGCAACACGGGGCGCGAGGTAAAGGCCACCGGCAATGGCCCGATGCTGGATGCTGCGCTTGATGCATTTGCCACGCTGGATGATGGCGGGCTGTGTTTCACCAATCTGGTCGATTTCGACACGGAGTTCGGCCATCGCCGCGATGTGCCGGGTTATGCCGCAGCACTTGAGGCATTCGATGCGCGCCTGCCTGACATCATGGCGCATTTGCGCCCCGGCGATGTCTGCATCATCACCGCCGATCATGGCAATGATCCGACATGGCCCGGCACTGATCACACACGCGAGCATGTGCCGATCCTTGCTTTCGGGCCGGGCATCGTGGGCGGCAGTCTGGGTCGGCGGGAGAGTTTTGCCGATATTGGCGCAAGCATCGCCGCGCATCTTGACCTTGGGGCCTTGGGACCGGGCAAAAGCTGGTGGTAGCAAAAGCTGCTGATGGTATCTGGCGGCGCAGGATGAGCGCTTCAAACGCCTTTCGATTTCGCCGTAATCGACGCTCCAAGTTTCTCAAGCGCGCGGCGCAGACCCTCATCCTTGATGGAAGCCGCCGCCTGCACGACCTCTGCTGAGGGTTTTGGCGCAACAGGAGAAGGCGCTGCGGCCCGGGGCGGCGCATCTACCGGCCCCTGCTTCAGCACAATACGCCCCACGGCCTGCCAACCGAGATACGTGTTGATGCGGGCAAGGATCACCGGCACGGATTGCTGTGCTTCGAGTGCGAAGGCACCCTCCACTTTCAATTCCAGCACGGCTGGCTCGGCAGCCTCACCGGGAGCAGGACGGCGCTTGGGCCAGCCGAGCCGCAGCGGGCGGCAATGCGCTGCGAGACGCTCACCTGCAATCTCGCTCCAGCGATTGATGATTTCGCGGCTGGCAAAGCCCTGCTTTGCAAAGGCTTCCGTCAGGAGCGAGCCCGCAATCTCGGCGATCGGGCGTGCGCCCTTGGCGGTTTCCGGCCTTTTCATGCGCGAAGACTATGCGATTGTGCCATGCGCTGCCAGCGGCCAGCAAACCCAGGCTGAGCGCTCAACCTTGAGGCTGTTCCGGCTTCGGTGCCTGCGCGCGCCTTGGCTTGTCGGCTGGTTTGCCGCCACGCTTCAGAGCATCCCAGCTGTTCTGCTGGCCAACCATCTTGCGCAAATCCGCAATAGTGGCGCTCACTTGCTGCGGGCTTTGATCTTGCGCAGCGATGCGCTCGGCTTCGGCAAATTTGCCCTGTAGCCCCAGCGCGAGCACGAGGTTCTGTCTCACACGCGCATCTGCCTGCGGGTGCGCAGCAGCTTGGCGCAGCACCTGCTCGGCCTCGGTGAGGCGCTTGGTCAGCGCCAGCGACAGGCCAAGATTGGAGAGCACGGTCGGCTCGCCCGGTACGATGCGAAGTGCAGCTTCATAATAGAGCCGGGCGGCTTCATGATCGCCCGTCTGGTCCGCGACAGCACCCTGCACCGAGAGAATGCGCCAATCCGGGCGCTCCGGCGTATGGGCACGCTCCAGCACATCCTTGGCTTCTTTCAGCTTGCCCGTGTCGGCAAGTGCACGGCCATAAAGACCCAGCATTTCAAGATCGCGCGGATGGGCAAGAACCGCATTCTGCAACACGGCTGTTGCCTGCGCTGTCTGGCCTGCGCCCCGCAGGGCCGTGGCATAGTTGAAAGCAGCGCTGCGATCATTGGGCGCAGCCTGATAGCGCGGTGCCCAGCCTTCTGCGCGCTGGCGCCATTCGGCCTGGCTGAGCTGCGGCGTGCGCTGGATGGAGCCGGTGACATCGCCAGAGCGTGTCATGCAACCGCCGGCACTCATGCCAATCATGAGAACGCCACACAAAGCGCCAAGCTGGCTTGTGCTCATGCGCGGCATAATCTTGCTGGCGCCATTCTGCCTGCTCGTCATCTGACGCAAAAATCGCATGACCCACCCGCCCGTGACCATATCGGCCCACGCATCGTGATTTTCGCGCAGAACCCGTCCTTGCGGTGATAAAGCGTTAACCCTAACAGCAGGTTAAACCGCCCTGCCCTGCACCTCCCGGAGCCTCCCATGCCTGATGCCGGCAACACATTTCCGCCCTCTCACTTTCCG
>JBOFIL010000335.1:0-8197 GCA_051650165.1 Allobosea sp. | reverse complement strand
CGGGGCTGCGCCGTCGTGGCTTTGAGCGGGAGGCGATCCACGATTTGCGCCGGGCCTATCGCCTGCTGTTCGCGGAAGAAGGCACGCTGAAGGAGCGCGTGGCCGATGTCGCAGCTGAATTTGCCACCCATCCCGTCGTGCACGACATGCTCGATTTCATCCGCGATGGCGGTGACCGCGCGCTGACGACACCGCGCATGACGGAGGAGCCGACCGCGTGAGCGGTCCAGCTCCCCAGGGCAAGAGTGATGCGCCCGTTGCGCTCATTTGTGCAGGCGGCGGCATGCCGGCATTGGTGGCGCGCCAGTCGCTCGCCAAGGGCAGGACGGTGTTCGTGATCGGCCTTGAAGGCATGGCAGGCCCGGAGATTGCGGCCTTTGACCATGCCTGGGTGAAGCTCGGCCGCATTGGCGAGCTGGATGGCCTGCTCAAAAGCCGGGGCATTACCCGCATCGCCCTTGTGGGAGGGCTCAGTCGCCCACGTTTTTCTGATCTCAGCCTCGATTTTGGCGCCGTAAAGCGCCTTCCGGCAATGCTCAAGATATTGGCTGGCGGCGGAGATGACAGCCTGCTGCGCCGTCTGATCAATTTTATCGAAGCCGGCGGTTATCAGATCATCGGTGTGCATGATGTTGCCCCCGAACTGGTGATCGGAGAAGGCGCTCTGAGTGCTCGCAAGCCATCGGCCAGGGATAGCGCCGATGGCCGGCTCGGCCTGTCACTGCTGGCGGCCCTCTCGCCGTTCGATTGTGGGCAAGCCACGGTGGTGATCGACAATCGGCCTGTGGCTGTCGAGGGCATCGAGGGAACGGATGCGATGTTGGCCCGCGTGGCCGATCTCAGGGCATCGCGGCGGCTCAGGGTTAAGGGCCGGCGCGGGGTGCTGGTGAAAGCCCCAAAGCGTGGTCAGGATATGCGCGTGGACATGCCGGTGATTGGCCCGGAAACCTTGCGCCGCGCCAAGGAAGCCGGACTTGCCGGCATCATGGTCGAGGCCGGCGCCGTACTGGTGGCCGGGCTTGATGAGACGCGCGCGGCAGCAGACCGCGAAGGCCTGTTCATTGAGGGCGTGCCCTCGGAAAACGCCTCCAGCGGGGCCGTCAATGAGCGCTAGCGCGCGCCCGCTGCGTATTGCGCTGGTCGCAGGCGAGGCTTCGGGGGATGCGCTGGGCGCAAGCCTGATTGAAGCCTTTGGTCGCGGCGATGGGCCCATGCCCTCCTTCATCGGTGTTGGCGGTGAGCGCATGGCCGAGCACGGCTTTGCCTCGCTATTTCCGCAGCATGAAATTGCTGTCAACGGCATTTTGCCAGTGCTGAAACGCCTGCCGACCCTGTTCCGCAGGATGCGCGACACTGCGAAGCATATTGTCGCAGAGCAGCCAGATGTGCTGGTGACCATCGACAGCCCGGATTTCTCCCTGCGCGTTGCCAAGCGTGTGAGGGCGGCAGCGCCGCATATTCCAATCGTGCATTGGGTTTGCCCCAGCGTGTGGGCATGGCGGCCAGGGCGCGCGCGCGCCATGCTCCCCTATGTTGATCGCATTCTGTGCCTGCTGCCGTTCGAGCCGCATGAGCTGTTGCAGCTCCATGGGCCGGAAGGGGTCTATGTCGGCCATCCGTTGATCGAGCGGCTGGACGTGCTGCGGCCTGGTTCAAACAATGCCGGCAAAGCGGAGGCGCAGGAGCGTCAATCGATTGAGCAACCTTTGGTGCTGCTGCTGCCCGGCAGCCGAGGGTCTGAGATTTCGCGCCTTATGCCGGTTATGGGCGAAGCCGCAGCGCGTGTTGCAGCCGCCCTGCCTGGGGCGCGCTTTGTGCTGCCTGCCGTCCCGCACCTGCTGCCACGCATTCAGGAGGCCGTGGCCGGGTGGCGTGTTCCGGTCGACATCATCGTTGGTGAGACGGCAAAGCTTTCGGCCTTCCGCCGTGCACGTGCCGCTTTGGCTGCGTCAGGCACCGTCACCTTGGAGCTGGCGCTCGCAGCTGTGCCCACTGTTGCCTGCTACCGCGTGTCCCCACCAGAAGCTGCGTTGGCGCGGCGTCTGCTTCGCATACCCACTGTCATTCTGCCGAACCTCGCTCTCGGCCAGAATGCCGTGCCTGAGCTGTTGCAACAGGATGCGACACCGGAGGCCATGGCGCGCAAGCTCCTGGACATCATCGCCGATGATGCGCCGCGCCAAGCGCAGCTCGATGCTTTCGCGAGGCTGGAAGACGTGATGCGTCTAGCCGATACTGCCCGCCCAAGCGAGGCTGCGCGTGATGCCATACTGACTTGTGTTGATACGGTGGGCGCTAACAAAAAACGCGGCACCTGAGGTACCACGTTTTCTATAAATTTCAATCTGTTACGAAGATTATTTGCGCAGAGATTGTTTGCGCAGATATTATTTGCGTTTGCCGATCGGCATGTAATCGCGCGAGGGGGCGCCGACATAAAGCTGGCGCGGCCGACCGATCTTCTGGCCGGGATCCTCGATCATTTCCTTCCATTGCGCGATCCAGCCCACAGTGCGGGCCAGCGCGAACAGCGCCGTGAACATGGTGGTGGGGAAGCCCATCGCCTTCAGCGTGATGCCGGAATAGAAATCGATGTTCGGATAGAGCTTCTTCGAGACGAAATACTCATCCGAGAGCGCAATCCGCTCCAGCTCGACCGCGACCTCAAGCAAGGGGTCATCCTTGTGGCCGACCTCCGCCAGAACCTCATGGCAGGTCTTCTGCATGATCTTGGCGCGCGGATCGTAGTTCTTGTAGACGCGGTGGCCGAAGCCCATCAGGCGGAAGGGATCATCCTTGTCCTTCGCCTTGGCGATGTATTTCGGGATGTTCTCGACCGTGCCGATTTCCTCAAGCATCTTGAGGGCAGCTTCGTTCGCGCCGCCATGCGCCGGACCCCAGAGGCAGGCAATGCCAGCAGCGATACAGGCGAACGGATTGGCACCCGATGAGCCGGCAAGGCGCACGGTTGAGGTCGAGGCGTTCTGCTCATGGTCGGCATGCAGGATGAAGATCCGGTCCAGCGCGCGGGCCATCACCGGGTTGACCTTGTATTCCTCAGCCGGCACAGCAAAGCACATGCGCAGGAAATTCGAGGAGTAATCCAGCGCGTTCAGCGGGTATACGAAGGGCTGGCCGATATTATATTTATAGGCCATGGCCGCAAGCGTCGGGATCTTGGCGATCATGCGCATCGAGGCAACCATGCGCTGATGCGGATCGGTGATGTCGGTCGAGTCGTGATAGAAGGCCGACATCGCGCCGACAGCCGCAACTAGCACGGCCATCGGGTGCGCATCGCGGCGGAAGCCCTGATAGAAGCGGGCCAACTGCTCATGAACCATGGTGTGGCGCGTCACGCGATAATCGAAATCAGCCTTCTGCGCCGCAGTCGGCAGTTCGCCGTAGAGCAGCAGGTAGCAGGTTTCGAGAAAGTCACCATGCTCGGCCAGCTGCTCGATCGGGAAGCCGCGATAGAGCAGGATGCCGGCATCGCCATCGATATATGTGATGCCGGATTCGCAAGAGGCGGTTGAGGTGAAGCCAGGATCATAGGTGAACATGCCGGTCTGGGCATAGAGCTTGCCGATATCGATCACATCCGGGCCGATTGTGCCGGATTTGACCGCCATATCCAGCGTCTTCCCGCCAGCCGTCACTTGTGCCTTGTGATCACCCATTATCGCAATCCCTCTGCCAGAGTCCTCAGGGTTCAAAAATCCGCCTAAATTGTCGACAAAACAACAGTTTGCCGCTTTTAAAGGTAGTTTGAAGCCTCATTCGCTGGCTGGTTAGCGCATTTGGTGCAGCGCATCAACATGGGCGAATGGCGGTAATTTGTGCGACGCGGCACAGGCTGCTCACGCTGCCCTTGATACGTCCCCAAGCCGCGCCAGCGTCTCATCGCGCCCGAGCACGACCATCACATCAAACAAGGGCGGCGAGGTGGTTTTGCCTGTCAATGCAGCGCGCAATGGCTGGGCAATCTGGCCGAGCTTCAGTGCATTGGTTTCCGCAAAGGCCCGCACAGCCGCTTCGGTTGCAGCTGCGCTCCACTCCGGCAATCGGCCGAGATCACCGGCAAGGCTGGCAATATGCGCGCGAGCCGCCGCGTCAAGCAGGGCCGAAGCCTTCTCCTCTAGCGGCAAGGGGCGAGGCGTGTAGAGATAGGCGGCACTATCGAGCAATTCGATCAGTGTCTTGGCGCGCTCCTTGAGGCCGGGCATGGCGGCGAGCAGATTGGTGCGCAAGGCCGGATCAAGGCTTGCCCCAAGCCCGCGGCTGGTCCCGATCTCCGGCAGCATGGCCTCAATGGCCGCCACCAGTGCCGCATCATCGGATGAGCGGATGTAATGCCCGTTTAGGCTTTCCAGCTTGGCATAATCAAAGCGCGCGGCAGAGCGGCCAATGCTGCCAAGACTGAAGGCGTCGATCATTTCCTGCGTCGAGAAAATCTCCTGATCGCCATGGCTCCAGCCAAGGCGCACCAGATAATTGCGCAAGGCAACCGGCAGATAGCCCATGCTGCGATAGGCATCGACCCCCAGCGCGCCATGGCGCTTGGAGAGCTTGGCACCGTCCGGCCCATGGATCAGCGGGATATGCGACATCACCGGCACCTCCCAGCCCATCGCCTGATAGATCTGGGTCTGGCGGGCAGCGTTGGTGAGGTGGTCATCGCCCCGGATGATGTGCGTCACGCCCATATCATGGTCATCGACCACCACGGCAAGCATGTAAGTCGGCGTGCCATCGGAGCGCAGCAGCACGAGATCATCGAGATCCTTATTCGCCCAGGTGACGCGGCCCTGCACCTCATCCTCGACGACCGTCTCGCCTTCTTGCGGCGCGCGCAGCCGGATCACGGGCTTGACGCCAGCCGGGGCTGTCGCCGGGTCGCGGTCGCGCCAGCGCCCGTCATACCGCGCCGTGCGCTTTTCCGCCCTTGCGAGTTCGCGCATCTCCTCCAGCTCCTGCTGGCTGGCGTAGCAATAATAGGCGCTGCCCTCGGCAAGCATCTTGTGCGCCACCTCAGCATGGCGCGCGGCGCGGGCAAACTGATAGATCGGCTCGCCATCCCATGTGATGCCCAGCCAATTCAAACCATCGAGAATCGCCGTAATCGCCGCATCGGTCGAGCGCTCGCGGTCCGTATCCTCGATGCGCAGCAGCATCTTGCCGCCATGACGCTGCGCGTAGAGCCAGTTGAACAGCGCGGTGCGTCCGCCGCCAATATGCAGGAAGCCAGTTGGGGATGGCGCAAAGCGGGTGACGACAGGCTTGGTCATAATGCTCGGCTTTTCGGGAATGAGGTTCGGCCAAGGCGTCGCCATAGCATGATGGCTGCAAAGCGTCAGTGTAAATTGCGGAGGTCCGCTTTGGCGCAAGGCTTGCGTGAAACGCCAATTCATGCGCCAGTTGGCTTGCCCCAAACGCGCGAATTCTCATGCCTGCATTCCCTTCCAAGCCCGGCCAGGTCCGCGCCATGCCCCTGGCAGGGAATGCTCCGCTGGGGATAGGCGAGTGGGTGCAGTTTCGCGCGGGCGAGCTTTCCGATCGTTTCGGCGGCTGGTGCCGTGAAGAGGCCGAGCGGCGCCGGCTGTTCAACTGGCTGCCGGTTGCGATGGGTCTCGGCGTCGTCGCCTATTTCGCGGCGGACCGTGAGCCGGGCCTGATCGCCCCAATTGCAGGCATGTTGCTGTGCGGCGCGCTTGCCTTTGCTGCGCGGGGCAATCGGTGTGTATACGTTGCTGCTGTTGCGCTCTGCTTTGTCTTTCTCGGTTTTGCATCCGCTGTGCTGCGGACGGCCACCGTTTCTGCTCCCATCCTTGATCGACCGATGATCGTGAAGCTCTCCGGTCATGTCGAAAGCGTCGAAAAACGGACCAATGGCGCGCGGCTTGTCATCCGGCCAACCAGCCTTGGTGATCTGACCTCAGACAAGCGGCCAGACCGTGTGCGTGTGACGCAGCGCGGCGGTGGTATTGTTGCCGGTGATCACATCAGCGGCATGGCGAGGCTTCTGCCGCCACCAGAACCTGCGCGCCCTGGCGGTTATGATTTTGCGCGTGATGCCTTTTTCAGGGGAGTAGGCGCAGTTGGCTCGTTTTCCGGCGCGCCGCAGCTCGCCGCTGCACCCGCGCCAGCGAATCCGTGGCTACGTTTCAATGCCACAATCGATCGCGCCCGCAACCACCTGACCGACCGCATTGTCGCGACCATTGGCGGACAGGCCGGGGCGGTGGCCGCGGCCCTTGTCACGGGAAAGCGTGGGTTGATCTCGGAAGGTAGCAACGAGGCGTTGCGCGCAGCCGGCATATACCACATCGTCTCGATCTCAGGGCTGCACATGGTGCTGGTGGCCGGCGCGATTTTCTGGCTGGTGCGCGCAGCATTGGCCTTGAGTGGCTGGGCCGTGCTGCGATGGCCGGTGAAGAAACTGGCGGCCCTGACCGCCATGACCGGCGCAACGGCCTATTGCGTGTTTTCCGGCTCTGATGTCGCGACAGAGCGCTCGCTGATCATGACGCTGGTGATGCTGGGTGCGATTCTGGTCGACCGCCCGGCGCTGTCCATGCGCAATCTTGCCATCGCAGCCATCATTGTCTTGCTGCGCGAGCCTGAGACATTGCTCGGCCCGAGTTTCCAGATGTCGTTTGGTGCGGTCGCGGCCCTGATCGCCTGGGCCGAGCGGCTCCGGCGCGCTGATGTGGCCCCGCCTCCCGCCAGCTTGATTGGACGCATGGCGCGGATCGTCAAGTTTGCAGTGATGGCTGACCTGATCACCACACTGCTGGCCACCGCCGCGACTGCGCCATTCGGCCTCTACCATTTCAACACGGCCAACCCCTATGGCCTGCTTGGCAATGCGCTCGCCTTGCCATTCATTTCATTTGTTGTGATGCCGGCTGCGGTCGCCGGCGCATTGCTCTACCCGTTTGGCCTTGATGCCCTTGCCTGGTGGGTCATGGGGGAGGGCACCAAGCCGCTGCTTGCCTTCTCGGGCGCGATCGCCGACTGGCCGCAATCAACACTGAAATTACCAACCTATGGCCCCCCGGCATTGGTAATGCTCGCGTTTGCTTTGCTCTGGTTCACGCTCTGGACAACGCCCTTGCGCTGGCTTGGGGCATTGCCGCTCGCCATGGGGGTCTCTCTGGCATCAGCCCCCATCAAGCCGGATGGTTATGTGGACCGCGACGGGCGCGGCCTTGCGATCCGCGGCGAAGACGGGCGGCTCACGGTGCTTGGCAAGCCATCAAATTTCGCACTGGCGCAATGGCTTGCCGCGGATGGTGACCAGCGTAAGCCGGGCGATCCATCGCTTATACAAGGCACGCGCTGCGATGCTGTCGGTTGCGTTCTGGAGCTCGGCCAAAAGAGAGCAGCCTCGCATGTCACGACCCGGCGGGGCGTATCAGAAGATTGCGAACTGGCGGGTCTTGTCGTGACGCCCCTGGCTTGGCGTGCGCCGTGCAAGGCCGTGTTGCTTGACCGGCAGGCGCTTGACGGGCTGGGGGCAGCAAACATCACATGGCGTGATGGTCACTGGTATTTGTCAGGTTCACGTGCCCAATCGCCGGCAGGGCAGGGTGAGCAGGCGGACGGAGCCGCCACCAACATTGCCGCACGGCCTTGGTTGCGACAACCTCGCGAAGCTGCGCGCGCCGTTACACCCGCAACGTTGACTGCCGAACCACAAACCACTCCGGCAGTCGAGGAGGCCGACGATCTGCGTGTGCAATAGCCGCACGCGATCCGGTCTATCATGAGCCTCAATACCGCCGCATCAGATTGACGAGCTTGCCCTGAATCTTGACGCGGTCCGGGCCGAGCAGGCGCGTCTCGTAAGCTGGATTGGCGGCTTCCAGTGCGATGGATGAGCCTTTCTTGCGCAGGCGCTTGAGCGTGGCCTCCTCATCATCGACGAGCGCGACAATGATCTCGCCTGTGTTGGCATTGTCCTGCTTGCGGATGATCACCGTGTCGCCATCGAGAATGCCGGCCTCGATCATCGAGTCACCGCGCACCTCAAGCGCATAATGATCGCCGTTGCCGAGCATGTCGGCTGGCATCGAGATCGTATGACTGCGGTGCTGGATTGCCGAAATGGGCGTGCCGGCTGCAATGCGACCCATGACAGGAATCGCGACATTGCGGCCATTATCATCAGCCGGCGCATTGGAAGCCGGCTTGA
>JBOFIL010000334.1:0-1748 GCA_051650165.1 Allobosea sp. | reverse complement strand
GATTGGTGATGGGGCCTATGTGGGCTCTGGCTCGGTCATCACGTCAGATGTCGCGCCCGACTCGCTTGCAGTTGCGCGCGGTCGTCAGATGCAGCGCGCCGGCTGGGCGGCCACATTCCGGGCGCGGAAGGCTGAAGAGAAAGCTGCTGCGAAGAAATAGCAATCGCAAAGCGTTAACGCTGCCGCTGAACCTGGTTTTCATACTCCGTCACCCAATGTGATTGGCGGGCAAGGGGCGAAGCGGATACCGATCCGCAAAATATTGATGAGATCTGCTTTAGGATGGATTGCGGTGGGATTTGCGCACATATCGCGCATCGCCACCCTGCAAGGGGACTGACATTAATGTGCGGCATCGTTGGCATTCTGGGCAAAGAGCCCGTGGCGGAGCAGGTGGTCGAGGCGCTGCGGCGTCTGGAATATCGCGGCTATGATTCAGCCGGCGTCGCAACGCTTGAGCATGGCCAGCTCACGCGCCGGCGCGCCGAGGGCAAGCTCAAGAATCTCGAAATTCGCCTCTCGAAAGAGCCGCTGAACGGCCTGATCGGCATTGGCCACACCCGTTGGGCCACCCATGGCCGCCCGAGCGAGAGCAATTCCCATCCGCACGCCACGGACACCCTAGCTGTGGTGCATAATGGCATCATCGAGAATTTCCGCGAGCTGCGCGCCGAGCTTGAGGCTGATGGCTGCGTGTTCGAATCCGAGACCGATACCGAGGTTGTGGCTCATCTTGTCACGCGCGAGGTCAAGCGCGGGCTGGATCCGGTGGCGGCTGTCGGCGCGATATTGGGGCGTCTGCGCGGTGCTTTCGCGCTCGCCTTCCTGTTCAATGGCGAGGAAGACCTGTTGATCGGCGCCCGTCAGGGCTCGCCGCTTGCCGTCGGCATTGGCGAGGGCGAGATGTATCTCGGCTCCGATGCGCTGGCGCTCGCGCCCTTCACCAACCTCATTGCCTATCTCGACGAGGGCGATTGGGTGGTGCTGCGCCGCGGCGGCGCGATATTCTATGATCGCGACAATGTTCAGGTTGAACGACGCGCCCAGCGTGTCGCGGCAGGCGCGGCGCTGGTCGACAAGGGCAACCATCGCCATTTCATGGCCAAGGAAATCCACGAGCAGCCCGAAGTCGTCGGCCACACGCTGACGCATTACCTCGACATGGTTGCCGGCAAGGTTCGCGTGAACGGCCTTGAGAAGATCGAGTGGAACAAGCTGACGCGCCTTTCGATAGCTGCTTGCGGCACGGCCTATCTGGCTGGCCTCACTGCGAAATACTGGTTCGAGCGCTTTGCGCGTTTGCCAGTCGAGATCGATGTGGCCTCCGAGTTTCGCTACCGCGAGGCTCCGCTGGCCGAAGATGGCTTGATGCTCGTTGTCTCGCAATCGGGCGAGACCGCTGACACGCTTGCAACGCTTCGCTATGCCAAGGAATGCGGCAACGCGATCCTCTCCGTGGTCAATGTGCCGACTTCGAGCATAGCGCGCGAGAGCGACGCGGTTGCGCCCACCATTGCCGGGCCAGAAATCGGCGTGGCTTCCACTAAGGCCTTCACCTGCCAGCTTGTGGCGCTGGCGAGCCTCGCCGTCGCCGCAGGGCGTGCGCGCGGCAAGTTGACCGAAGCCGATGAGGCACGCCTTGTCAGCGAACTCATGGCCCTGCCGGGGCTGATGGCTGCCGCGATGCGCCATGAGGCCGAGATCGAGAAGATCGCGCACAAGCTCTCAAAGGCGACAGATGTGCTCTA
>JBOFIL010000333.1:0-3835 GCA_051650165.1 Allobosea sp. | reverse complement strand
CACGGCGGATGAATTCCTCGCCATGCGCGAGCGCGGCGATCTGCTTGAGTCCGCCGAGGTGCATGGCAATTTCTATGGCACGCCGAAGAAGCCTGTCGAAAAAGCCCTCTCTCAGGGGCGCGATGTGCTGTTCGACATTGACTGGCAAGGCACGGCCCAGGTGGCGGCTGCGATGCCTGAGGATGTCACATCCGTGTTCGTGCTGCCGCCCTCGATGGCAGAACTGCGTGCGCGCCTTGAGCGCCGCGCCGAAGACAGCGCAGAGGTGATCGCACGCCGGCTCGCCAATGCCTGCGAGGAAATCGCCCGCTGGAAGGCGTATGATTATGTCATCATCAACAGTGAGTTGCAGGAAGCCTATGCGCAGGTTCGCGCCATTCTTGCCGCCGAGCGGCTGAAGCGCAGCCGCGCAACCGGCATGGCTGGCTTCGTCACGAGCCTGCTTAACGAGGGCCAGCGCTCTGGGTGATTTGCGTATCAGTAACTTGCGGATCAGTAACTTGCGCAAGCGCATTGGCCAGAGCGACAAAACCCGCAATATCGATCTCTTCGGCCCGAGCAGTCGGTGCCAGCCCTGCCGCGTCAAGTAAGCTTTCAGGCGGCACACCGAGCGATTTGAGCGATTGCCGCAGCATCTTGCGGCGCTGGCCGAAGGCAGCCAACGTCACACGCTCCAAAAGTTTGAGCGAACAGGGCAGGGGTTCGGCGCGCGGCACCAGATGCACAATCGAGGATGTGATCTTGGGCGGCGGCACAAAGGCGGAAGCCGGCACATCGAACATGATTTGCGCTTGCGTACGCCAACCGCACAGCACGCCGAGCCGTCCGTAATCTGCGCGCTGCGCTGGTGTCGCGACAATGCGTTCAGCCACCTCGCGCTGGAACATCAGCGTCAGCGATTGCCACCAGGGTGGCCAGGGGTCCGTTGACAGCCAGCCTGTGAGCAGCGGCGTCGCGACATTATAGGGCAGGTTCGCAACGATGCGGGCCGGGTTTTTGCCGATGATCGGGCGAGGATCGACCTTGAGCGCATCGCCATGAATGACCTCCAGCCGCCCCCGATAGGCCGCCGCAATCTCGGCCAAAGCCGGCAGGCAGCGCACATCGCGCTCAATGGCGATGACGCGCTCCGCACCCTCCATCAGAAGCGCCCGCGTCAAGCCACCGGGTCCAGGGCCAACCTCCACAACGGTGATGCCCTGAAGCGGGCCAGAGGCGCGGGCGATCTTGGAGGTGAGGTTGAGATCAAACAGGAAATTCTGGCCGAGCGATTTCTCGGCGCGCAGCCCATGCGCTTCCACCACCTCGCGCAGCGGCGGCAGGCCATCCACCGCACGTGAAGTGCTTGTATTCATGATTTAATCGCCGCGCGCGCGGCCAGCTGACCGGCAAGGCGGATGGCTGCGATCACGCTGTCCGGCCGGGCAATGCCCTTGCCGGCAATATCGAAGGCCGTGCCATGGTCTGGCGAGGTGCGGATGAAAGGCAGGCCAAGCGTGACATTGACGCCCTCATCAAAGGCAAGCGTCTTGGCCGGAATCAGCACCTGATCATGGTACATGCCGAGCGCCACATCATACTGGCTCCGCGCGCGCGGATGGAACATCGTATCGGCAGGGTGTGGGCCGCTCGCGGCAATGCCCTCGGCTTGCAGCTGGCGAATGGCGGGCAGAATGATGGCCTCATCCTCCTTGCCCATCGTGCCATTCTCGCCTGCGTGCGGGTTGAGACCCGCCAATGCCAGGCGCGGGCGCTCGACGCCTAACCGCAGACGATAATCACGCGCGACAATCCGCGCCGTGTCGACAATCAGTGCGGTTGTGAGACGTTCGGGCACATCTTTCAGCGGGATATGGATCGTCACCGGCACCACCGCCAGAATGTCGGACCAGATCAGCATCACGGCCAGAGGGGCAGGCTTACCGGGCTCGCTTGCGAGTTCTGCGAGGAACTCGGTATGCCCTGGGTGAGAAAAGCCAGCCTGATACAGCACATGCTTGGCGATCGGCATCGTCACCAAGCCGCCTGCTTCGCCAGAATGAACCAACGATACGGCCATGCGGATCGCCTCCAGCGTTGAGGCAGCACTCGACGGATCAGGCAGGCTGGGCCTTGCAGCTGCAATGCTGGCCTGTGTTGGCAGCACCGGCAGCGCGTGATCGAACGTGGAAGTGATGCTTGAGGCATCTGTCTCGCGCAAAGGCACCGTTTGCCCCGTCGCGGCCATCACAAGATTCAACGCGGCAGGATCACCAATCCAGCCGAACGCCGGCAAGGCGCGCGCCTTGCGCTCTGCCCATGCACGAAGAGCAAGCTCTGGCCCAATGCCGGCCGGGTCGCCCTGTGTGACAAGGAGTGGCAACGACGTCACAAGCTCAGACAAGGCTTTTTCCTTCAAAGCACTCGCCGGGGCACCAGAACGGCTCAGTTCGAGATGCCATCCTGCGCGGTGGTCGCATTGCCAAAGCGTTGGGTGTAGTTGACGCCGCCAAGCGTGCGCAGCTCAAGCCGGAAGAGCAGCGTGTGCCCATCTTGCTTGCCGCCATTGAAGCGATCGGCGCGGCTGCGTGTGTAGTTTACATCGAAGATCGTGCACTCATCACGATATTGCAGGCCGAGCGCGATGCTGGTCGGATAGAGTAGATCGGACTTCGGACGTGCCGGCTGAGCCAGAATGCCAGGGTAATTCACCCAGTTGATGTAGTTTGTGGCAAAGGTCTCGCGATCAAGCAGATATTTGTCCATGTCGAACAGCACCGAGCTGCGCACTGTCCAGCCCTTGACCACCTCAAGCGACTGCGAGACGAAAAGCCCCTCGCGCCGGCGGTCAAAGCCAAGCTCGGGCTGGCGCTCATAGCGCGCATAGGTCGCGGTTGTGGACCAGCCTTCGCGCGAATACGAGCCCGAGACCTCGGCGCGCTTGTTGGCGAAATCCTGCTGATCAAACCGGCCTTTGGCCGAGAACAGCCAGCCCGACCCGGGCGAGAACTGCGCAGCAGCAACGTAATCGGACTTGTCACGCTCCAGCCCGGAATTGCGCCCGGTATTGGCCATGTCGCCTAGATTGAACGAGTTTGTCCCGGCCAGGTGATAGGACTGGCCGAACATCGCATTCGCATAGGCATTCTTGCCGAAATGCCCGGTGTACTGCATGCCGACATTGGCGCGCACACCGCCTTCTGTCCGGTCATAGCCAGAGAATTTGTTGAACGCGAACAGGTTGGTGTCATCAAACACCAGTGATTGCGCATCCTCGTTGAAGGTTGTGCGAACGCGGCTTTCATTGGGGCGCGCCGCGATCTGGCCGATCGGCTCGATGATATGCGTACCCCAGCCGGTGTTGGCCACGAACGGATAGCGGTATGTGAGGCCAACCGTCGGCAGCGCGCGACCATAATTATCGCCATTTGCATTGGCGAAATTGACCTGCTGCGCGTTCTGGTAGTTGGTGGTGTCCATCTCGGCGAACACGCCGTCGCCGCGCAATGACGCGTAAGGTGTCCAGACCTGCCCAAACCCGTCAATGATATTGCGACGCCATGCAACCTCGACGGTGGCGCGGTTATACTGGCCGCCCAGCCCGCGCAAGATGCAGCTGCCGCGCCGGAAGACGGCACAGGTGTCATAGAGCACACCGTTTGGATAGGAGAACAGGTAGGTGCCGTTGCGCGGGATCTGTTGGAAGGCAGCCGCATCACGCGACAGGCTGGTCACGTTGGCGTTGACCGTGACTTCGCCGCCAAGCCAGCCTGGCCCCGTGTGGCGCTTGTCATAATCCAGCACTGGATGGACGATGGGCTGCTGCTTCTGCCAATCGGTGTAGTAAAGTGTGCGG
>JBOFIL010000332.1:0-2309 GCA_051650165.1 Allobosea sp. | reverse complement strand
GCTTCACATGAGGGTGTTTGCCTGAGTTCACCAGAATGACGCCATAGTGTTTGAACGGGCGGCGATCTCCCTCTCCCTCTCGCTCGCTGGCAAGGGCCATGCTGCGAAGAGATGTTCTGTTCTTATATCTTCCGGTCATCGCGTGGTGGGAGCCCGAACTTCTGGGCGTAATCGCGGCTGAACTGCGAGGGGCTTTTATACCCGATTTCGAAGGCAACAGATGAGATCGACAAGTCAGTGTCTGCGATGAGACGCCGCGCCTCGAGCAGGCGCAAATACTTTTGATATTGCGCCGGGCCAAGACCCGTAACGGCTTTGAAATGGGCATGGAAGGATGACCGGCTCATACCGACCAGCCTCGCAAGGTCTGCAACCGACAAGGGTTGATTGAATGATGCCCGGATGGATGCGATCGCCCGCGATACGTAGCTTGATGGTTCATCGCGCCTCAGGATGCGCCTCAGGATCGCGCCCTGTGGCGAGAAGAGGATTCGTGCATGAAGCTCCCGAGACAAGATCGGGGCGAGCGTCGGGGCAAGCCGGGCATCATGAGCCAAGCTCAAGAGACGGCTGACTGTATCCAGCACAGCCGGATCTGCAGTGTGCGCCACGAGCGCGGCGTCATTTTCTTCGCCCTTGTCAGGCTCAGGTATCTGGTCCCGGAAACCCCGGAGGATGGCAAGGTCAAGCGGCAAGACGAAGGCGATGTATTGCGCGCTGTCAGAGGCCTGCGTGATCCGCGACAACACAGGAAGATCATGGCTGACGACGATGGCCTGACCTGCCTGGCAGTGCACGGAAAGTTGGCCGGCTTGCACTTCTTTGGCGCCTTGAAGGACCAGACAGACGAGTGGGCGATAGAGGTATGGTTCGATCGAAGTCGGCTGGGATTTCTTGAGCAGAAGAGCCTCTCCCAGGCCCAGTTTAACAATTCCATCGCCTTCGTGGTCCGCAAGAATTTTGCATGCTGCTTGGAGAGCGTCAGTCAACATCAGTGCCCCGTTGGTTGTTGCTGCGTTTGCAGCCATCAAACACCGACACAATGGTCCAGCGCGATGTTTGGATTTGGACAGTTCAGCATGTTTTCTGGATAATTAAGCAAGTCTCTTTCGGTCCCGCTGTCTATCGGGACTGCAAGCTTTAGATACATAATGCCGGGGTAGCAATTCGTCAGCCTTGGGGCAAATCGCGCGAAATCAGCAGGATCGCTAGGTGTATATGCAGCAAGAACAAGACTGCATGGGCCACTTTTGGCGCGTTTGTTTCTGAACATAAGAGCAAAATCGAGCCTTGTTTTGCAATGACTTTTGCGAGCCGTTTTTGGGCGCTTGAGGATCAAGATACGGAGATGAATGGTGGCTAAACTTAACGTGAATGGGCGGGTGGTCGATGTGAATGTCGCACCTGAAACGCCCCTGCTCTGGGTCTTGCGCGATCATGTCGGGCTGACAGGGACAAAGTATGGTTGTGGTATCGCGGCCTGTGGGGCCTGCACGGTGCACATTGACGGGCAGGCAGTGCGTTCCTGTTCAATGCCGTTGTCAGCGGTGACCGAGAACCAGCGGGTTGTCACCATTGAGGGCTTGTCACCGAATGGCGAACATCCGGTTCAAGTGGCCTGGCGTGATCTGGATGTTCCGCAATGCGGGTTCTGCCAGTCTGGCATGATCATGGCGGCAGCAGCGCTTCTCACCGAGAAACCGCGCCCTACCGACGCGGACATCAGCGCCGCCATGAGCAACATCTGCCGTTGTGGCACATACAACAGAGTACGGGCTGGCATTAAGCAGGCCGCTGGCATCAAGGGTTGAGGGAGATGACCATGGCCGAGATCAACACCAAGACCCCGACACGTAGATCGGTTCTGAAAATTGCCGGAGCGCTGACTGTCGGTTTCCATCTCGCCCCGCGTGAGGTTTGGGCCCAAGCGGCAGCGCCCGCTGTGCCCGAAATCAACGCCTGGGTTGTAATCCATCCCGATGATCGCGTTGTGATCCGCATGGCCCGCTCCGAGATGGGTCAGGGCACCCGCACCGGGCTCATGCAATTGATCGCCGAGGAACTCGCCTGCGATTGGGGGCGCATGACCAGCGAATATGTGACGCCTGGGCAGAGTCTCGCGCGCAACCGCGCCTGGGGCGAGTTCATGACCGCCGGCAGCTGGGGCATCCGCAACAGCCACGATTATGTGCGCCGTGGCGGAGCAACGGCGAGGACCATGCTGATCCAGGCTGCCGCTGACGCCTGGGGTGTGCCAGCCGCACAATGCAGCGCACGCAATAGTGTCATCACCCACACGCCGACGGGTC
>JBOFIL010000331.1:0-1757 GCA_051650165.1 Allobosea sp. | reverse complement strand
GGCATGACAAGGAGCGCCGGCTGGAGATCATGAAGGACAGCCGTATCGGCACCTTTGGCGGCTGCGCGCTGATGCTGGCCTATCTGCTGCGGTTTTCCTGCCTCGTGATCCTCATTGAGGAAACATCGGCCGGCATCGTCATCATGAGCCTGGCTGCCGCCGCCATCTGGTCGCGCGTGCTGGGCATTCATGTGCTGGCCATCGACGCGCCCGCGCGGGCTTACGGCGCACTGGCAACTGTGGGCCAGCCAACGCTGATGACCGCACGAATCGCATTAGGGCTGGGGGCTGGGCTTTGCCTGTTGCTTGGCCTGATTGGCGGCATTCCCGCCAGTGGGCTCGTTCTAGGGTTGGCGCTCGCGGTTTTCGCTGGATTGGGACTGGCGGCTGTGGCGCGGCGCTTGATCGGCGGGCCAACCGGCGATATTGCAGGCGCGGTCCAGCAACTGGCAGAAATCGCCGTTTATCTGGGCATTGTCGCCACCATCCAGTAACAGCAGCGCATGAACGCCATCTCGAGCCCCTGCACGAAGGTTTGCCTCATCGATCCGGTGCGTAAGCTGTGCGCTGGCTGTGGCCGCACACTCGCGGAAATCGGGCAATGGTCACGCATGACAGAGGCCGAGCGCAGGGCGATCATGACCCTGTTGCCGGAGCGGCTCGAATGTCCTCAGCCAGCCCTCACCCGATAAGGCTGTAGAGGAAGCGCAGGCACACCAGCAGCAGGAAGATGCCGAAGCCAACCTCCAGCTTTCGCTTGGAGAGCGTATGCGCCAGCTTCGCACCCATCGGCGCTGTCCAGATCGAGAGCGGCGCGATCAGTGCAATTCCGATCAGCGAGACATAGCCAAGCGCCATGGGCGGCTGCAACGCCGCCACCGCCGGAAAGGCCGCGGCCTTTGGCCAGCCGGCATAGATGTAACCGATCGCGCCGGGGATCGAGATCAGCACACCAAGCCCGGATGAGGTCGCGACCGCCTGGTGGATCGGCCTGCCATAAAAGGTCATGAACAGGTTGGAGAGCTGGCCGCCGCCAATGCCCATCAACGCCGAGAGAACGCCGATGAAGCTGCCATAGGCCTCCATCAGCCAGCCCTTCGGGATGTCATCGGCGATGCGCCATGAATCCTTGCCAAAAAGCAGGCGGATGGCGGAGAAGCCCGCCACGACCACAAACACCAGCTTGAACAGCTCCGCCGAGGCATAGCGCGCGATCAGACTGCCCGCGATCACGCCGAGGATGACAGGTACAGCCCAGCGTTTGAGAATGCTGTCATCAACCTGACCCTTGGCGCGATGCGCTAGGAAGGAGCGGATCGATGTCGGGATAATGATGGCGAGCGAGGTGCCCACGCAAAGTGGCATGCGCACCTCTTCGGGGACGCCGATAAAACTGAACAGCTCATAGAGGATCGGCACCAGCACCGCGCCGCCGCCGACGCCGAACACGCCCGCGAGCAGGCCGGTGATCGCGCCACCAGCGGCAAGCGCCACCACCAGAATGGCGAGTTCTCCCGCCGGAATGCCGAACATGGAATTGTCCTTGCTAAAGCTCTGGAGCGGCCAATCTGAATTGAAACAGATCGACCGCTCCATCCTCTGGTTTATCGCATTTCCTTTCGTCCAACCGGTATCCACTTGGCCGGAAAATGCTCTAGTCGCTGACGCCGTCGCGCCCGGTAATGGTCATCATGCTGGCAGTGAGCATCGCAATCAGCCGGCGCTTGCCATCTGCCTCGGCATGGACCTCGGCGAGC
>JBOFIL010000330.1:0-10133 GCA_051650165.1 Allobosea sp. | reverse complement strand
ATAAACGGGATCGGGTTGGCCATCAGCCCAGCTGGCCCCGACGTGACCAGCTGCGCCAGCGGGTGTGCGCGGATCACCTCGATGAGCGCCGCGCGATCCTCCACCTTGAAATGAGCGGGCTGATACATCTCGTGGTTTTCACGTCAGCCGTTCAACAGACCGGCATGAACAAGCGCCGCGCGAATCGCCTCGCCGGCCTTGGGTGTCACGGGGAGCAGCGGCAGGCGCACATCATCATTCGAGAGCCGCCCCAGCAGCTTCAGCCCATGCTTGGCACCGGCAAGGCCTGGCTCAAGGAAGGTGGCGGCATGCAGCGGCACGAGGCGATCCTGTGCCTTGAGCGCGCCGGCATAATCGCCCTTGAGCGAAGCCACCTGCATCTCGCCGCACAGGGCCGGGGCCATGTTCGAGACCACCGAGATGCAGCCATGGCCACCAGCGGCATTATAGGCGAGCGCGGTCATGTCCTCGCCCGAGAGCTGGATGAAATCCGGCCCCATCGCGGCGCGCTGGCGCGACACGCGGGCGAGATCACCGGTCGCATCCTTCACGCCAGCAATGTTCTTCAGCTCATAGAGCCGCGCCATGGTCTCGACAGACATATCGACCACCGAGCGCGGCGGGATGTTGTAGATGATGACCGGAATGCCGACAGCATCATTGACGGCCTTGAAGTGCTGATAGAGCCCCTCTTGCGTCGGCTTGTTGTAGTAGGGCGTGACGACCAGCAGCGCATCCGCGCCGGCCTTCTCGGCATGAATGGCAAGGTCAATTGCCTCGGCGGTGTTGTTGGAGCCAGCCCCCGCGATCACGGGCGCGCGGCCCTTGGCCTCGGCGATGCAGGCCTCGACCACGCGCTTGTGCTCGGCATGGCTGAGCGTGGGGCTTTCCCCTGTGGTGCCAACAGGCACGAGGCCCGTGGTGCCCTGCTCCACCTGCCATGAGACATGGGCGCGGAAGGCATCCTCATCGAATGCGCCCGCCTTGAAAGGCGTTATCAGCGCCGTCATTGAGCCCCTCAACCGCGAAAGCGTAGCCATCTGATCGAACCTTGTCCCTGCGCCGGCAACCTGCGGCGCATCAATCTGCATCAGCAGCACATAACGCCTTGAGCGGAACTGCGAAAGAGCGCCTTTGTGATGGCTGACCCCACACAAGATGATTGCCGGATGGGGGCATGCAAGGCTAGATCGCATCAACACGCTCACAAAGTTGGTCATGAACGCACCCCTGCCCCACCCTCACGCAACCACCGCGCCGCGCTCCGTCTTTGTCACATCGCGTGACGGGCTGAGGCTCCATGCCCGCATATACGGGCCGGAAGCTGCCAGCGGCCTGCCGATCCTGTGCCTGCCAGGGCTGGCGCGCACGCACATGGATTTCCATGAGCTGGCACTCGCACTTTCCAGCGATGCGCAGAGCCCCCGGCGCGTGATTACCATCGATTATCGCGGGCGCGGCCTCTCCGATTATGACCGCGACTGGAAGCGCTACGATATCCGCATCGAGCTTGACGATGTGCTCCAGCAGATGGCCGGGCTGGGGCTGGAACATGCCGTGTTCGTCGGCACCTCGCGCGGCGGGCTCATCACCATGGCGATGGGGGCGATGCGCCCTGCCGTGATCAAGGGTGTGGTCATCAACGATATTGGCCCCGTGATCGAGGCAGCTGGCCTGATCCGCATTCGCGGCTATGTCGGGAAGCTCCCATCGCCGCAGGATTTTGCTGCCGGCGCAGACATTCTCAAGCGCTTCTTCGGCTCGCAGTTCACCGCCTTCGGCCCGGAACAATGGGAGACAATGGCGCGGCGCACCTGGAAGGAAGGCCCGAAAGGCCTGGTTTCTGATTATGATCCGGCCTTGATGAAGACGCTGGAACAGCTTGATCTCGAAGCGCCGCTGCCGATCCTGTGGCCGTATTTCGATGCGCTGAAACATGCGCCTATGCTGACGATCCGCGGCGAGAACTCTGATATTTTCAGCACTGCGACCCACGCCGAAATGGGCCGGCGCCACCCTGATTGCACCCTGCACACGGCCATGGGCCAGGGGCATGCGCCGATACTCGGCACGCCAGATGTCGTCACCAAGGTCAAGCGCCTGATCGCAAAGGCCGAGCGGGGATGAACGCTGCCGGCGTCTGCCAAATGCTCGACGAGCTTGCCGGCATCAGCGATGTTCCGGGAGAAATCACGCGGCTGTATCTCTCTCCCGCACATCGGCGCGCCGTGAAGCTGGTGGAAGGCTGGATGCGCCAGGCCGGCATGACCACGCGCCTGGATGCGATGGCCACGCTGATCGGGCGCTATGAGGGCGAAAAGCCCGGCCTGCCATCGCTGGTCATTGGCTCGCATATCGACAGCGTGCGCAATGCCGGGCGTTTTGATGGCCCGCTGGGCGTGATGCTGGGCGTCGCGCTTGTGGCCAAGCTGCAGGCGGCGGGTCGTCGCCTGCCATTCACGCTCGACATCGTGGCGTTTGGCGATGAGGAGGGGGTGCGGTTTCCCTCCACCATCACAGGCTCGCGCGCCATGGCCGGCGTGTTTGAGCCTTCCGTGCTGGAAGAGCGCGATCAGGATGGCGTACGCCGGCGCGATGCGCTCATCGCTTTTGGCTGCGATCCTGATCTGTGGCCCGCCTGCCGGCTGAGGCCCGATACGATCGGCTATATCGAGGCGCATATCGAGCAAGGGCCGGTGCTGGAAGCGCGCGGGCTGGCGCTCGGCACAGTGACCGCAATCGCAGGCGCATCACGCGGCGCGGTATGCATCACCGGCGCAGCCGCTCATGCCGGCACCATGCCGATGGAGATGCGGAAGGATGCGCTTGCCGCTGCCGCCGAGATGGTGCTGGCCGTTGAGCGCATCGGGCAATCCCATCCAGATTTGCGCGCCACTGTCGGCCAGCTCGATATTCCCTCCAGCGCCATCAATACGGTGCCGGGGCGTGTGCGCTTCACCATTGATGTGCGCAGCCCTGATGACACACGCCGCACTGAGGCCGTGCGCGCCATAGCGGGCCAGGTGCAGCACATTGCAGCCGCGCGTGGCGTCAAGGCCGAGATCACGATGGGATATGTCGCGAGCGCGGCGCCCTGCGATGAACAGCTAATGCGATTGCTGGATGAGGCTGTTTCAGAGTGTGGACAAACGCCCTTTCGCCTGCAAAGCGGCGCCGGGCATGATGCCATGGCCTTTCGCGGCGTGCTGCCCATGGTGATGCTGTTCGTGCGTTGCCGGGCGGGCATCAGCCACAATCCAGCGGAGTTTGCCTCGAACAGCGACATTGCGCTGGCCTTGGCCGCGCTTGAAGCGCTGGTCGAAAAATTGGCGAGCCAGGGCTGATACGTCCCAATAGCAAACGCCCGGCACAATGGCCGGGCGCTGCATCAGAATATCAGAAATAAGCTTCAGTTATTCGAAGCGCCCGCTGGCATGGGCCAGCATGGTGTAGACCTTGCCGGTCTCGGAGGTGAGATAGGTGTTGGTCACGATGCCATCACGATCATCCTTGGCCACATCAGCAAGCAGCTTCTCGAACTCGTCGACGTAGCGGTCCACCGTATCCTTGAATTCCGCTTCGCGGCGGTATTTGCGGCGGATTTCATCGAAAGCCTGCTGGCCCTGAAGCGTGTAGAGGCGGCGGGTGAACACATTGCGCTCGCCGCGCTGATAGCGATCCCAAAGCTCCACGGCAGCATCGTGGTCGATCATCCGCGCAATATCGAGCGAGATGGAATCGAGCTTCTCGATGCGGCTTGCCGGCCCGCGAGCGGGCTTTGCCGCGACCGGCCTCTCGTCGTCTTCATCCTCGCGCGAGGCGCGGCTGAGCAGATCCGAGAGCCATCCACCACGCCCTGCCGGTGCTGGTTCTGGCTTGATGGCGCGCGCGGGCGCAGTGCGTGGCGGCTCCGGCAAGGGCCGGGCACGCTCTGGCTCAGCCTGCACAGCTTCGCTCCGGCGCGGTTCAGGGGCGCGGGGCTCTTGTCGGCGGGGCTCTGGCAGCCGCAGACCACGGCTTTCAGGCGCGCGGCTTTCCGATGCCCTTGATGCACTGCCTTCAGACACATCCAGTGCGCGGCCAGAACCCGCCACGATCTCCGAAAGGTCATTGAGTGCCTTGATCTGCTCGGCAACAACGCGGCGCATGGCCGATGTGGCCTCCTGCGTCTCGCGCGGCAGCTCAAGCACACCGCGCTTCAGCTCGGCGCGCGTGGCGGCAAGCTCTTGCTGGATCGTGGCGCTCATGGACCGCAACTCGGATGCGGCCTGCTGGAACTGTTCGGTGGCCTGGGTCAGGCCGCCGCCCACCTCCTGCTGCACGCTCTCGTAGGCTGTGCGCAGCGTGTAGGCGATGCGCTCGCGCTCCTTGCCGGTCGATTGCTTGATGGAGTCGAACTGGCCGGCAATCGCATTGCTTGTTGCCTCAGCCGACTCGGCCAGTACGCCGCCGATCTCGCGGGCGCGGCTCTGGGCCGTGGCAAGCGAATCCTCGATCAGCGAAGCAAACGAGCGAGTAACATTCTCGATTTCCTCCGAGCGCTGCGTGACATGCTCGATGGCGGCGTTGAGCTGCTCGGCACGGTGCGCAAGCGAGTCGCCCAGACGACGCTCCACCATGTCCAGATCGCCAACGGTCTTGCCAAGCGTTTCGAGCGCGCTGATCGAGCTTTCAGCCAGAAGACGGCCATGCGACTCGAGCTTGTCTGAGAGATTTTCGGCGCCTGCGAAGGTCTGGCTGGCAACCTGCTTGATGGTCTCGACCTGCTGGGCGACCTTGCTCGTGGCCTGGCTGGTCTCTTCGGAAAGGCCGTGAAGCACATTCGCGAGGTCTGCCACGCTCTTGGTCAGCCCGGTCTCGATGGCACCGAGATTGGTGTTTGCGCTGGCAACAATCTGCTGCATCAGCTGGTTTGCCTGGCTGAGGCGTGCAAGCATGCCGCCCATCTCGTCCTTGAGCAGGTCATTGGTTGCGGTCAGCGCCGAGACCATGTTCTGCCCTTCATTCGTGAAGAGCTGCTTGAGCGCATCGCCGCGCGACCCCAGCAACGAGGAAACGCTTTCCATCTGCTCGCTGAGCGTATCGGCAATCTCGCGGCCACGCTCATCCAGCGTGCTGGAGACCGTATCGAGCCGGTTGACAACGCGTTCCTCGAAACGGGCCACGCGCTGATCGAGCGTATCCGCGATTTCAAGGGCGCGTCCGCCAAGCGTGGAGTTGATCTCCTCGGCCTTGTCGGAAAGCGTCTTGGTCAGCGTCTCGCTCTTGGATGAGACGATCATGCCAATCTCGTCGGCCTTGGCCGAGAGTGCCTGGGTCACGTCGCGGCCACCTTCAGCCAGAACGCGGGCGATATCGATGGTGCGCTCCACCAGCGCATCATTCAGCGCCGAGGCGCGTGTGCCTAGGTTGGCATCAATGCGGGCGATCAGCCCATCAAGCGAACCGGCGATCTCGGCGCTCTTGGCCATCGAGCGCTCTTCGAACACCTTGATGTGGCTTTCCATCGCGCTCGCGGCTTCAGCCGAGCTGGCGGCCAGAATCGCCGAGGCCTCTTGGGCACGCTGCGACATGGTGTCAGTGATTTCGCGGGTGCGGCCATCGATCTGGCTTATGAGATTCGTACCATCCACCACGATGACCTTCTCGGTACGGGCGAGCTGATCCTCGACGGTGCGGGTCAGGCGCTCTGCATCGGCGGAGAGGCGGTCAACCAGCGCCCCGCCATCTGACAGCATCAGCTTCTCGAAGGAGCCGAAGCGTGCGGTGAGATTGGCCTCAAGCTGCGTGGCATGCGTTGCGAACATCTGCTCGAAGCCCGCTGTGCGCGCCTCAAGTCCTGCCTGCAGTTCCGTCGCGCGGTTGGCGAACATGCGGTCAAGCCCGGTTGTGCGGGACTCAAGCCCTGTTTCGATCTGCGATGACTGGCGATCAAACAGTGTTTCCAGCGCACCCATGCTGGCCGTGAAGCGGTTTTCGAATTCGCCGCGACGCTCATCGATGCGCACCAGCAGGGTCTCTGTGCTGCCCGTGAGGGCCTCGTTGATGCGGGCGCTCTGCGTGGCAAGCAGGCCCACCACATCGCGCGCCGTCGTTGTCATGATCTGACGTGAGGCATCGACCTGGTCAGTCAGTGCGGTGCGCATCACGGCCGTCTGGTCAAGAAGCGTGGTCGCAAGGTTGCGGCCTGCCGTCTCAACGGCTGTGCGGGACAGATCACCTGCCTCGATCAGCTTGGTGTGGACATTTTCTGCATGGGACGCAATTTCATCGGCAAGCGCGCGGCCATCCGTGTTGATGACCTTGTTCAGCTCGGCATTCTGCGTCGAAAGCAACGTGGCCAACTCGGAGCCCTGACGGCCAACGGTGTCGGAAAGCTGACGGCCATTCAGCTCGAACCGCTGCACAACCTCTTCGCCGCGCGAGCTGATCTCGCCTGCCAGCGTCTCGCCAGTGGTCTTGAGAGTATCATTGACCTCCATGGCACGCGCCGCGATCGTCTGCGCAACCTCACGGCCCGTTTCGGAGATGGTGCGCGTCACTTCACGGGCACCATTGCCAAGGCCCTCGGTGAGGACCGCGCCCGTGCGCTCCAGCAAGGTGATGACCTCGCGCCCGCCATTGTTGAGGTTCTCGGTCAGTGTTGTGCCTGTGGTTTCCAGCAGGCTGATCAGCTCACGGCCACCTGTATTGAGGTTGCTTGCGAGCGAGCCACCCGTGGTCTCAAGACGCTGGATGATGTCGCAGGCCTTATCATCAAGAGCACTCGTGACGCCCGTGCTGGCGGCTGCGAGCTTTTCGCTGACCTCCGTGGTGGTGATCTGCAGCCGCTCGACCAGATCGCTGCCGCGCAGGTTGATCTGATCAACCATGCGGTCCCCCGCCTGCGAGAGCGAGTTGGTGATTTCGCCGCTGCGATCCCCCAGGGACTGCACGACACGATCGCCTGCGCCTGTAATCGTCTCCGAGAGAGTCCTGCCGGCGCTGTCGAGATCGCGCGTCACGGCCTCATGCGCGCCAGTGATGGCGGTGCGGACCCGCTCCGAACTGGAAGCGATTTCTTCGCGCTGGGTCACCAGCTCCTGAATAAGGTTGCGCAGGCGGCCATCATTGTCGGCATAGGCGCGTTCCAGCGAGGAAATCTCGTTGCGCACAACGGTTTCCAGCTCGCCAGCGCGGGCTATGGCGCGTTCCACGCCATCACCCATCGCGGCCACCTCGCGGCGGATCGCCTGCGAGAGCGACACAACACTGTTGGCGGCAGCCGTCTCCGGCTCGACCAGGCGCAACGCCACATTGGACATGGCGCGCGAGATCAGACGCATTTCCTGGCTGCGCACAAACAGATTTGCCAGCACGAAGAAAAACATGATGGGCCCGGCCAGAATCAGAGCGGCAAGGCTCCACTCGGCCACACCAAAAGCCGACAGCGCGGACGACATGCCTTCAGACGTGCCGCCGACGCGCGATTGCAGCATGAAATATGCAACTGCGCCCCAGAGCACAGATGCCAGGAACGCGACGACATAGGCTTTGCGCGAGGGGCGCGCGGCGAAGGCATGAACCAGGGCGGTCGAGTCGCGGCGGTCATCATTGGCAACGCGGCTTGTGTCCGGGGCGAGCGCGGCAGGGACGTCCTGCGCGCGGGCATCATCCGCCACCAAATCCTGCGGGAGGCTCTTGTCCTGCTGGAAGCTCTTGGTGCGCGCCTTGGGCGGGTTGAGCGATGCGATGTCTGCATCAGGGCCTGAGCTTGCGCCAAAACTGTCCTGATCGATGCGGGGCAATTTCTTGCCGGCATCATCTGGCGGCGTTTCTGGCGCGGATGTCAGTTGCAGCGCTTCCTCGATGGCGGACAATGCCGCCTCTGTCGGATCAGCCTGTTTTTTCTGCTTAGCCATGATTGCCGCCTTCCCACGCCACTGAACTCACAGGTTTACATTCCCCGCGCGCCAATTAAAGCATCTGCGCGAAGAGTGCCTCCACTCATCCACACAGTTATGCCCCGTTTACCATCTGGAAAGTAATTGAGCCGGCCCTCGAAGGGAACCCGTGCGGAGGCGACTTTGTTAAACGTCGTTAACGACTGATTCAGCATGTCAGGTGAGTCTGCTCCCAGACGCCTGTCAGTGGAGAATCACGACATGACCAGCAGCGACAACCCGATCGACTTTGTGCACCTCTCCCGGCAGACCGGCGGAGATCAGGCACTGGAGCATGAATTGCTCGCCCTCTTCGCAGATCAGTGCGTGCGGCAATTGTCGCGCATCACTGATTTGAGCCGGGATGAGACGCAGCGCCGCGACGCAGCGCATACGCTCAAGGGCGCGGCCCGCGCCATCGGCGCATGGGGCCTCGCGGATGCAGCCCATGAGGTGGAAAGCGCGTTGCAGAGCGGGCGCTCCATCGACCTAGACCGAATGGTGGCTGAGGCAGAAGCGGCTCGCCACTCGATTGTGCGGCTTGCGCTGGCAGGCTGAGACGCGACGACATCTGCGGCTTGCTGCCGCATTGGCGCAAAAAAGGGCTCGCTTCAGGCCCTGCCCTGCCTTATCTCCCGCTGCTAACAGCCTCAAGCCGTTCAACGCGAGCGGCAGCATCGGGCGCAGCGACGAAGCAGGACGAACATGCCCAAGATCACTTTCATTGACCATGACGGGACCGCACGCAGTGTCGAGGCCGAAATCGGCTCGACTGTGATGGAAGCCGCGATCCGCAATTCAATTCCTGGCATCGAG
Organism: Allobosea sp.; assembly: GCA_051650165.1. Classification (GTDB taxonomy): domain Bacteria; phylum Pseudomonadota; class Alphaproteobacteria; order Rhizobiales; family Beijerinckiaceae; genus Allobosea. The sequence goes on along the minus strand of JBOFIL010000330.1, from coordinate 1,395 downwards.
GCCGAATGCGGCGGCGCATGTGCCTGCGCCACATGCCATGTCTATGTCGGCGATGATTGGACGGAAGCTGTCGGCAAACCTGCGCCCATGGAAGAGGACATGCTGGATTTTGCGTTCGACGTGCGCGCCACCTCGCGCCTCTCCTGCCAGATTCGCGTCACCGCAGAACTGGACGGGCTGAAGGTCAACACGCCCGCCAAGCAAGCCTAACGGGCAGGCCTAACGAGCAGGCGTAAGCAACCTATTCCGCAGGCTTGATGACCAGCGGCGTGCGTGTGGTCTCCGCGCCTGCCGCGGGAGCGAATGGCACAAGGAAAGCCAGCGTCAGCGACAGGCTGGCGATGCCCATGCCAATGAAGAACACGATCGAGGGGTCGATCAAGGTCCAGAGCACGCCGAATGTCACCGGCAGGGCCACTGCTGCGATGTGATTGATGGTGAAGGCAACCGCCGCCGTGGGGGCAATGTCAGCCGGGTCGGCAATCTTCTGGAAATAGGTCTTCTGCGCGATGATCAGCGTGACGAAGATGCCGTCGATGATGAACAGCGCACCGACCAGCGATTTGCCCCATGCGCCGAATAGGCCAAGGCTTGCCAGCGCATAGCCAAGAAACACGATGATCAGCGAGATATTCTCGATCTGGATGGTGCGCCGCTCCCCAATCGCGCCGATGACCCGGCCCAGCAAGGGCGCGGCAAAGATGTTCGCGCCATAGGTCACGAGCAGGAGAGTGGCGATCGCGCTGACATCATAGCCGAAGCGCTCCACCAGCAAAAAGCCGCCAAAAGCCATGAATATCTGGCGTCGCGCGCCGGAGGTGAAGGTCAGCGCATAATACAGCCAATAGCGCCGGCGCAGGATGAAGCCCTTGTTTTGCGGCACATCGCCATCAAACTTCGGGAACCAGAGCATCGCTGCGACTGCAAGCGCGACGGTCACCAAACCCGCGACCAGAAACAGGTTATGCCAGCTTGGCTGGAACAGCTTCCAGGCCAACGCGACGCCCGCAAAGGAAAGGAACTGCGCCAAAGCCGCCGCCCCCGCCACGCGCCCAAGCGTGCGGGCGGCCTCTGCCTTTGGCGTGAGCTGCAGTGCAAGCGCCTGCTGCGCCGTCTCCAGATAATGAAAGCCGATCGACATGATCATGGTGGTCATCAGCACGCCGCCCAGCGTGGGATAATAGCCTGTCATGGCCACGCCAACACCCAGCACGATCATCGAGAGATAGGCGAGTTTCTGTTCGCGCATGATCATGAACAGGAACACTGCCGTGAAAGCGAGAAAGCCGGGTATCTCGCGCACGGACTGCATCAGCCCGATGTCGAAGCCGGTGAAACCGGCGCTCTCCTTGCCGAAATTGTTGATCAGTGACTGCCAGCTGGCAAAGCCGATCC
>JBOFIL010000329.1:0-6113 GCA_051650165.1 Allobosea sp. | reverse complement strand
ATGCGCCCATCCAGCGATGGCGACTGGATGGTGCCGGGGCAGATGGCATTGCAGCGCACGCCCTGATTGATGAAATCAATGGCCACGGCCTTGGTCAGGCCGATCACCGCTGCCTTGGTCGCGCCATACGCATAGCGGTTCGCCGCCGCCTTCACAGATGAGGCACCGGAGGCAATGTTGACGATGGATGCGTCCTGCCCACCCTTGGCGCGCGCCAGCATGCCCGGCACGAAGGCATGGATCATCCGGTGCATGGATTTGACGTTGAGATCGAAGGAAAAGTCCCAGGCCTTCTCGTCGGTATTGAGCGCTGAGCCGTGATGCACATAGCCCGCCGCATTCACGAGAATGTCGATCTCGCCGACCTTGGCCGCGAAGGCGTTGACGCTTTTCGTGGAGAGCACATCAAGCTTGCGGCGCTTGGCCCTTGCAAGACCCTCAAGCTTGGCAAGGTCAAGATCAGTTGCCCAGACGGTTGCGCCTTCCGCGATGAAGGCCTCGGCGATCGCCCGCCCGATGCCCTGTCCCGCCGCCGTCACCACCGCGATGCGGCCCTTCAATCGTCCTGCCATGGTGTCGTCCTCCCATTGCGGGCCGGCCCTTGATTATGGCCGTGCCTCCAGTTTGTTGATCTGCTTCCCATCCTCATCGAAATTCTTGAGGTCGAGCCAGCGCTCATAGGCCGCCTTGAGCGCCGGCCATTCACTGTCGATCATCGAGAACCAGGCCGTGTCACGGCTCTTGCCCTTCATCACCATGTGGTTGCGGAAGGTGCCCTCATAGGTGAAGCCAAAACGTGCCGCGGCGCGTTTTGATGGCTCATTCTGCGCATTACATTTCCACTCGAAACGCCGATAGCGCAGATCATCGAAGGCGTGTCGCGCGAAGAGATACAGCGCCTCGGTGGCGACGCGTGAACGCGCCATCGCGGGCCCCCAGAGGATAGAGCCGATCTCGATCACGCCGTGCAAGGTGTCGATGCGCATCAAGCTTTGCCGGCCCTGCGGCTTGCGTGTCGCCTTGTCGATGACCACGAACATCAGTGGATCATCGGTGCGATGGCGCTCCTCCAGCCACTCCTGGAACGTCTCGCGCTCCATCGGTGCCTCGAACAGCCAGCGATGCCGCTCGGCCGCGCCGGGTGCCATGGAAGCTGCGAAGAGATCATCGCCATGGCGCTTCGGGTCAATCGGCTCCAGCCGCGCATAGCGCCCATCCAGCACGATGCGTTTGGGCAGTTTGCGCGGCGACCAACCGGTGAGATCAGGCCCGCTCATGCGCCGGAACGCTGCTTGAGGTCATCACGAAAGAAGGGCTCGATTGGTTGTGTCACGCCATTCCGGGCAAAGCCCGCGAAGCTGCCCTCTTCAGAAATCAGGCGTGTTGCCTCGATGAATCCAGCCCATGCCGCGCGAGCGAGGGCCGCACCGATGGAGATGCGCCGGGCCCCTATGCCGGCCAGACTGGCGACGCTGTGGCCAAGATCGGCAAAATTGAGAATGTTCACCGGCTTGCCGTTGGCTGCATCAATGACAGCCCGCATCTCGGCCTCTGTGCGCAGCACGGGCGCGTAAAGCACATCCGCGCCAGCTTTTGCGAAAGCCGCGATGCGGCGGCAGACAGCATCAAGCCCGCCTGCATCGCCAACAAGCATCCCCTCGGCGCGCGCAGTCAGCATCACGCCAGACCCAGCCTTATCCAGCGCCTCGCGCGCCGCAATGATGCGCTCGATAGCCATAGCCTCAGGATAGAGCGGATCGGCTGCCCTGCCCGTCGCATCTTCTATCGAGAGGCCCGCAACGCCCGTGGCGGCACAAGCGAGCACATTGCGCGCGACACCTTCAGGGCTATCAGCATAACCGTTCTCGAAATCGGCATTGACCGGCACATCAGGCACAGCCGCAACAATCTGCGCGATATGCGCCAGCATCATCTCCAGCGGCACATCCTGATCGGCGCGGCCCTGGGTGAATGCAAAACCGGCACTGGTGGTGGCGAGCGCCTTGAAACCACAGCCCCTCAGCCAGCGCGCCGTGCCAACGTCCCACGGGTTTGGCATGAGAAAACAGCCTGTGCGATGCAGGTCATGAAAGGCCTTGATGCGGGCGTTCGAGTCCATTTTCCAGCCTCAATGATTGTCACGCGGCACGCCCTTGGGCGCATCGGTGCCGCCGGCTTTTTGCGAAATGCGCTGATATTTGGTCGCGCCTTTCAGCACCATGCCCTGATCAAGCTGCTCGACCATCTTGCGCTGGATTTCCTGCCAAGGCGTCTGGCTGCGCGGCGATTTATAGCCGCCGGCCTTCTTAAGCGCGGCATGACGCGAGGCCAGCTCGGCCTCCGAGATCAGCACATTCGCAGTGCCTTTGTTGAGATCGATGCGCACCTTGTCGCCGGTTTTCAGGATGGCGAGACCCCCGCCTGCCGCAGCCTCTGGCGAGGCGTTGAGGATCGAGGGCGAGCCGGATGTGCCGGATTGCCGGCCATCGCCCACGCAGGGCAGCGAAGCCACGCCCTTGGCCAGCAAATAGGCCGGCGGGCGCATGTTCACCACCTCTGCCGCGCCGGGATAGCCGATCGGTCCGGTGCCACGGATGAACAACATGCAGTCATCGTCAATGGCGAGGGAAGGCTCATCAATACGGGCATGATAATCTTCCGGCCCATCAAACACGATGGCGCGGCCCTCGAATGCATCCATGTCTTTTGGATTCGAAAGGTAGCGCTTGCGGAAATCAGGCGAGATCACCGAGAGCTTCATGATGGCGGTGTCGAACAGGTTGCCTGTCAGCACCTTGAAGCCGGCGCGCTCCTTCAGCGGCTTGTCGAAGGGGCGGATCACCTCATGGTCGATGACAGGGGTCTTGGCGCAGTTCTCGGCAAGCGACTTGCCGTTGACTGTGAGCGAGGGGCGGATGAGACCCTTCTTCATCAGCTCGTTGACCACCCCTGGCACGCCGCCGGCACGGTGATACTCCTCGCCAAGATAGAACCCCGCCGGCTGCATGTTGACGAGCAGCGGCACATCAAGCCCAACCCGTTCCCAGTCATTCACGGTCATCTCCAGCCCGATATGGCGGGCGATGGCCGTGAGGTGGATCGGCGCATTGGTCGATCCGCCAATGGCGGAATTGACCACGATGGCGTTCTCGAAGGCTTCGGTTGTCAGAATGTCTGATGGTCGCAGATCCTCCCAGACCATCTCGACTGCGCGTTTTCCCGTGAGATACGCCATCTGCTGACGTTCGCGATAAGGCGCGGGGATGGCGGCGCAACCCGGCAAGGACATGCCCAGCGCCTCGGCCAGCGAATTCATGGTGGAGGCCGTGCCCATGGTGTTGCAATGGCCGGCGGATGGCGCTGATGTCGCGACCAGATCCATCATCTCTTCATACGAGATCTTGCCATTGGCGTAGTCCTCGCGGGCTTTCCACAGGATGGTGCCGGAACCCGTGCGCTCGCCCCTGTGCCAGCCATTCAGCATCGGCCCGCCAGAAAGCACGATGGCCGGCAGGTTGACGGTGGCCGCCGCCATGATCAGCGCCGGCGTGGTCTTGTCGCAGCCCGTGGTCAGCACCACGCCATCGATCGGGTAGCCATAAAGCACCTCCACGGCGGAGAGGTATTGCAGGTTGCGATCGAGCGCCGCCGTCGGGCGCTTCAGCGTTTCCTGGATCGGATGAACCGGGAATTCGAGCGCGATGCCGCCCATTTCGCGGATGCCCTCGCGCACACGGTCAGCAAGTTGCAGGTGATGCCGGTTGCATGGCGCGATGTCCGAGCCCGTCTGCGCGATGCCGATGATCGGCTTGCCCGATTGCAGCTCCTCGCGCGTCAGGCCGAAATTGAGCTGACGCTCCAGATAGAGCGCGGTCATGTCGGGATGGCCGGGATTATCGAACCAGGCCTTGGAGCGAAGCTGCGAGGGTTTCAGGCGACGACGGGCCATTTGCTTTAAACCTTTAAATCGATTTGATTTCACCTGATCGTGGCTCTAGACCATGCAACAAATCAAGCCCGCTGAATTGACGCCGGCCATTCGCTGAGCGCAAGGGGTAATCAAGCGGCAAAGGCGGCGGATCAACCGCCGATGAGGGAGGGACATGATGGCATCAAGCGGCCCAAGGCCCATCGAGGCGTTTTCACGCATCGGCGAGGAGAATGCTTTTGCCGTGCTGGCGCGCGCCACCGAACTGGCCGCGCAGGGCAAAAGCATCATCAATCTGGGCATCGGCCAGCCGGATTTCCCGACGCCGCCGCACATTGTCGAGGCCGCCATCAAGGCGTTGCGCGATGGCCATCATGGCTACACCCCCGCCACAGGCATTCTGCCTTTGCGCGAGGCGGTGGCGGCAGATGTAAATCGTCGTTTCGGAGCCGAAATTGATCCTGGCCTCGTCATGATCATGCCCGGCGGCAAGGTGACGATGTTTGCTGCCATCCTGATGCTGGGCGAACCCGGCGCGGAGATTCTCTACCCCGATCCTGGCTTCCCGATTTATCGCTCGATGATCGAGTTCACGGGCGCCAAGCCCATCCCCGTGCCGATCCGCGAGGCCAATGGCTTTGCTTTTGAGGCCGAAGAGCTGCTTTCCCTCATCACTGAGCGCACGCGGCTGATCATCGTCAATTCACCTGCCAACCCGACAGGCGGCGTGACACCCAAGGCCGAGATCGACAAGCTGGTGGCGGGGCTGGCGAAATGGCCGCGCGTCGCGATCATGTCTGACGAGATCTACGACCAACAGATCTATGACGGCATGAGCCATGTCTCGCTGCTGTCCTACCCTGAAATCCGCGACCGTCTGATCCTGCTCAATGGCTGGTCGAAGACCTATGCCATGACCGGCTGGCGCATGGGGTGGTCGCTTTGGCCCAAGCCCTTGTTCGAGGGTGCGCGCAAGCTCGCGGTCAATTGCTGGTCATGCGTCAATGCGCCCGCGCAATTTGCCGGCCTTGCCGCGCTCACCGGCCCGCAAGATGCTGTCGGCATGATGGCCGCCGAATTTGACCGTCGCCGCAAGGCCGTGGTGGCAGGGCTTAACCAGCTGCCAGGCGTCACCTGCATTGTGCCCAAGGGTGCCTTCTATGCCTTCCCCAACATCAGCCAGACCGGCTGGAAGGCCAAGCCACTCGCCTCCGCATTGCTGGAGAAGGTGGGCGTCGCCGTGATCGGCGGCCCGGATTTTGGCGTGCATGGCGAGGGTTATATCCGCCTCTCCTATGCCAATTCGCTGCCCAATATCGAGCAGGCGCTGAAACGTATGGGGCAGTTCCTGATCGAGACCAAGCCGGAGTAAAGCGCAAGACTGTAACAACGCGTCCTTCCCTTCTCCCCTCGTGGGAGAAGGTGCCTGCGCAAGCAGGCGGATGAGGGGGCGGCGCCACAACCCCTCACCCGGCCCTCCGGGCCACCCTCTCCCGCCAGGGGAGAGGGCAAACAAGGAGCGTGAACATGCTTTTGAAAAACCGCATCTGCATCATCACGGGCGGTGCCTCCGCACGCGGGCTGGGGCGCGCAACTGCACGGCTGTTTGCAGAGCATGGCGCGAAGATCGCGATCCTTGATCTCGATGGCGAAGGCGCGAAAGATGCTGCCAAGGCCCTGCCGGGGCGCGGGCATATGGGCCTCAAATGCGACGTCACCAAGCGCAAGGATTGCGCGATGGCAGTCGAAAAAATCATCGCAAAGCATGGCCGCGTTGATGTGCTGATCAACAATGCCGGCATCACGCATCCGGCGCGGCTGATGGAGGTGACGGACGAACTCTACGACCGCATCATGGACATCAACATGCGCGGCTGTTTCCACATGACGCAGGCTGTGGTGCCGCAAATGCGGGCGCAGAAATCCGGCTCCATCGTCAACATGTCCTCGGTCTCGGCGCAGCGCGGCGGCGGCGTGTTTGGCGGCACACCCTATGCTGCGGCCAAGGGCGCGATGCTCGGCTACACCAAGGCCTGCGCGCGCGAGCTGGCGGCAGACAATGTCCGCGTCAACGCCATCTGCCCCTCGATGATCGACACCGACATCACCGGCGGCGCGCTGACCCCGGAGCGCAAGGCCGACATTCTGGCCTCCATCCCGATGGGCCGGCTGGGCACGGCGAACG
>JBOFIL010000328.1:0-2218 GCA_051650165.1 Allobosea sp. | reverse complement strand
ACCATGCTGTTGCTGAGTGCGTAACCTAGTGCCATTCCAGCGGCCATTACGATCCCGCGAAGCAGCGCGCCTTCTGGCATGAGTGTCGCCCCTTCTCAGCCCGCAAAGGCATCATTCATGAAGGCATCAAGCTGCGCCTTGTGGCGCGACATGAGGCCCGTTGCGGTGGCGGCAGAGGCCGGGCGGCCAGCATAGCGCGCACGCTTCACCTTCGAGCCGGCATGGCCGAGCACCCATTCAAGATAGGGCTCGACAAAGCTCCAGGAACCCATGTTCTTCGGCTCTTCCTGACACCAGACCACATCGGCATTCTTGAAGCGGGCCAGCTCATTGGCTAGCGACTTGAGCGGGAACGGATAAAGCTGCTCGACGCGCAGGAGATACACATCATCGATGCCGCGCTTCTCGCGCTCTTCGTAGAGGTCGAAGTACACCTTGCCAGAGCAGAGCACGACGCGGCGGATCTTGGCATCCTTGGTGAGCTTGATCGCCTCGTTCTTCCTCGTTTCCGCATCATCATGCAGCACGCGATGGAAGGTGGAACCCTCGGCCAGATCAGTCAGATCAGACACGCAGCGCTTGTGACGCAGCAGGGATTTCGGCGTCATGATGATCAGCGGCTTGCGGAACTCGCGCTTCAACTGCCGGCGCAGGATGTGGAAATAACTCGCTGGCGTCGAGCAATTCGCCACCTGCATATTGTCCTCGGCGCACATTTGCAGGAAGCGCTCTAGTCTCGCGGACGAGTGCTCAGGCCCCTGCCCCTCATAGCCATGTGGCAAAAGGCAGACGAGGCCGGACATGCGCAGCCATTTGCGCTCGCCAGAAGAGATAAACTGGTCGAACACCACCTGCGCGCCATTGGCGAAATCGCCGAACTGCGCTTCCCAGCAGGTCAGTGCATTCGGCTCGGAGAGCGAATAGCCATACTCGAAGCCAAGCACCGCCTCTTCGGAGAGCATCGAGTTGATGACCTCATAGCGTGCCTGTCCCTCGCGGATATGGTTGTAGGAGGTGTGCCGCCCTTCACTCTCCTGGTCGATCAGCACGGAGTGACGCTGGGAGAAGGTGCCGCGTTCGCAATCCTGGCCGGAAAGGCGCACCGGGTGGCCCTCCAGCAAAAGGGATGAGAAGGCCAGCGCTTCGGCTGTTGCCCAATCAATGCCCTCGCCGGTCTCGACAACGGCCTTGCGGCGATTGTCGAGAAAGCGCTGGATCGTCTTGTGGACATTGAAGCCCGCCGGCACAGCCGTGATCTTCTGCACGATCTCCTTCAGCGTTGCCGCCGGCACGCCGGTTGCACCAGCGCGGGGGTCGTCAGCATCTTCCTTGATGGCTTTCAGGCCCGCCCACTTGCCATCGAGCCAATCGGCCTTGTTGGGCTTGTAGCCTGAGGAGGCCTCGAACTCGCCTTCCAGCCTGGCGCGCCAATCGGCCTTCATGGCATCGATTTCAGCAGGCGTGACAACGCCCTCAGCCAGCAGCTTCTCGGCATACAGCTCCACAGTCGTCCGGTGGCTGCGGATGTTCTTGTACATCTGCGGCTGGGTGAAGGCTGGCTCGTCGCCCTCATTGTGGCCGAAGCGGCGATAGCACCACATGTCGATCACGACCGGCTTGTGGAACTTCTGGCGGAACTCGGTCGCGACCTTGGCAGCGAACACCACCGCCTCCGGGTCATCGCCATTCACATGGAAGATCGGCGCTTCCACCATCTTCGCCACGTCTGATGGGTATGGCGAGGAGCGCGAATAGCGCGGATAAGTGGTGAAGCCGATCTGGTTGTTGATAATGAAGTGCACAGAGCCGCCGGTGCGGTGGCCCTTGAGGCCCGAGAGGCCAAGGCATTCAGCCACCACACCCTGACCGGCAAAGGCCGCATCGCCATGCAACAGCAGCGGCAGCACCTTGGAGCGCTCGACGATGTCTCCGAACTGGTCCTGCTTGGCGCGCACCTTGCCGAGCACCACGGGATCAACGATCTCGAGATGCGACGGGTTGGCGGTCAGCGAGAGGTGGACGGTATTGCCGTCAAACTCACGGTCGGACGACGCACCGAGATGGTACTTCACATCGCCCGAACCCTCGACATCATCAGGCGCGAAGGAGCCGCCCTTGAACTCGTGGAACAGCGCGCGATGGGTCTTGCCCATCACCTGCGTCAGCACGTTGAGGCGGCCACGATGGGCCATGCCGAAGACGATGTCGCGCACGCCGA
>JBOFIL010000327.1:0-3249 GCA_051650165.1 Allobosea sp. | reverse complement strand
AGGCACGAAGGTGCCGCGCTTTTCCAGCCGCTCGCGGATATGCGGCACGGCGGCGGCGGCCTCATCGCGGTCCACCGTAATTCGCACCAACTCCGAGCCGGCGCGGGCCAGCGCCGCGACCTGGGCCACCGTGGCTTCAATATCCGCCGTGTCGGTGTTGGTCATGGATTGCACCACGATAGGCGCACCACCCCCGACACGAACACCGCCGACATCGACCGGCACAGTCATACGCCGCGAGGCCGGGCCGGCAGCGATCTCTGCCCCAAGCGGCGCAAGAGCTGGCTCCTCGGCTTCGGCCTTGGTCACAGGCTTGGTTGCGATGGCATCCATCACGCAGTCTTCTCCACACCCTTGGCACCCTTGCAATGCCCGCAGCGGCCATTGATCTCGATCGTGCGGCGCTGCGCGGAAAAATCGGCCTGCGCCGCTGCTTCATCCAGCGCAGAGGCGACGCTCGGTGTCATGATTTCATCAACGCCCCCGCACGCCTCGCAGATCAGAAACACCACCAGAGTTGCAGCATCATGATGGTGCGGGCAGGCGATGAAGGCGTTGCGCGAGGTCAAGCGGTGAGCCATCTCGTTCTCGACGAGGAAATCCAGCGCGCGATACACCGAGATCGGCGAAAGCCGGCGCCCTTCGCGCTGCGAGACACGCTCAACCAGATCATACGCACCAAGCGGGCGGTGATCCGCCACCAGTTCGGCCAGCACGGCGCGGCGGATTGGCGTCAGGCGTGAGCCTGCCTTGGCGCAACTCGCCTCGGCCCGCGCCATGATCTCGGCAGCATCCGCCTTGCGATCACGCGCATGCTGGCAGCCAGGATGTTGGCCGCTATGATCATGAGCGCCATGATCATGGCCGGCATGATCATGGTTGTGTCTGGCTTGAGCCATTACGTGAAAGCGCCTTTGCGGGAACTCTGTTGCCGATCTTTACTGCGTCGCCTGCCCGCTGTCATCGGCGCTCATGCTGTCATCGACCGTTATGGGCAAAACCTGACAGACAATCACCTGCTTGATCTCGGCATCCTCAAGCGCCCGCGTGACCGGCACCGTGTAAACACCCAGCTGTTTGAGCCCCGCTTTCGGCAGATAAGCACGTGAGGGATCGCCGATCAGCACCAGTGCGCCGCGTTTTGCCAGCTCTTGCAACCAGCCAAACACGGCTTCAGCCATGCCGCGCTCATAAAAGACATCGCCCGCCATGATGACATCCCAGCCATCATCGCGCCCGATCAGATCGCCTTCGCGCACCATGACAGTCACGCCGTTGGCCGCGGCATTGAGCGGCATGGCAGCGCAGGCGAAACCGTCAATCTCGCTGGCCTCGACATGGGCCGCGCCCGCTATGGAAGCGGCAATCGCAACAAGCCCAGAGCCTGAAGCAAAATCCAGCACACGCTTGCCGGCAACGAGATGTGGGTTGTCGAGAAGATGCCGCGCCAACCCCTGCCCGCCCGCCCATGCGAAAGCCCAGAAGGGCGGCGGCAGGCCCATCTCGCCCAGCTCATCCTCGGTCTTTTGCCAAAGCTCAACCGCCTCATCAGCCAGATGCAGCTTTATCGAAGGCGCATGAGGCACGGGCAAAAGCCGCGTGTGATGAAGGATGAAGCCTGTCCGGTCGGTTATCTGGCCCATCAGGTAATCGTCTGGTCGACAACAGGCCGCGCCAGCATGGAAGCATAAAGCGCCTTCACCGCACCCATCACATCGCGCTCGGTGTGGCCATCCATCAGCCTCGCACGGGCCGATTGCCCCATGCGCTCCACCATGCCGGGCGCGCGCGAGAGCGCCACCAGCGCCTTGGCCAGCGCCGTCGCATCATTGGGCGGCACGACATAGCCATCCAGCCCATCACGCACGAACGAGCGGCAACCCGGCACATCGGTGGTGAGCAGCGCGCGCCCACAGGCTGCGCCTTCGAGAAGCGTGCGCGGCAGCCCCTCCCCGCCGCGCGAGGCGAGCAGGCAGACATGGTGCGTCGCCCACACGCCAGCGACATCGCGCGTCGGCCCGGCAAAGCTGATGCCGGGGCGCCTGCCCCATTCCTTGAGCGTCTCTTCAGGCACAGCCTTCGGATTGGACTGGTCCGGCGCGCCATACAGAGTGAGCTTGATATTCGCGCCTTCACTGCGCGCCTTCGTCACGGCCTCGACGGCCAGATCGATGCCCTTGGACCAGAGCATGCGCGCCACCACCGCCACCTTGAGCGGCGGCTGCGCCGGCATCAATGTCGGCTGCATCACCACCGGATCAACGCCTGCCCCGCCCACGATCGCGACCTTGGCCCCATCATCCGGGTCAAGCCCCAGCATCACCGGATCGTCCTTGTTCTCGAAGAGAAAGCGCACCTGCGGCCCATCCAGCCCCGCCATCAACAGACCCCGCACGCCAAGCCGAGCCCCCTGGCCCTTGATGCCCGTCTGCGCACCAAGGAAGCCGAGGCCGGTGAGCGCATAGACGCGCCGCCCGATGCCTTCGATTCGCGCCGCCAGCCCGCCCATGATGATCGAGCGCAGCGCAATGCAGTGCACGATGTCGGGTTTCTCGCGCTTGAGAATAGCGCGCAACTCGACAAGCTGTTTCCAGAGCCCGCGCGCATCCAGGCTGCGCCGCTCGGCTTCGAGCGGGATCAGCCTTGCGCCGACAGCCTCAATAAGCTGGCGATGCTGGCGCTCACGGGCGATGACGGCCACAGACAGGCCCATTTCGCGCGCCGCCCGCGCCATGGGCAGGAAATGCGAGGCGAAGAACCAGTCCTCGGTGACGATGAAGATGAGCTTGCCGGCCATTGCGCCGCGATAGCGGCTCTGATGCGAGGCCGCAATGCCTGCGCTTGATCACGCCCGCATGGCAAAGCGCAGCGCCGGCCCGTGCTTGGCGATTTTCTTGGCAACATACTCATCCATATCGGCCTTCGACATCGCCTTGGCGAAATAATAGCCCTGAAAATGATGGCAGCCGGCAGCACGCAGGAAGATGTGATGTTCCATCGTCTCGATGCCCTCGGCATGAACAGTCATCCCCAATGAGCGGCCGAGCGCCACAACTGAGTGGATGATGGCAGCGGAGCCGGCAGTGACGCCGAGATTGCGCACGAAGGCCTGATCGACCTTGAGCTTGTCGAACGGGAATTTCCTGAGATAGCTCAGCGAGGCATAACCGGTGCCGAAGTCATCGAGTGCCACATGCAGGCCAGCATCGCGGAAGCCCTGGATGATCTCGATGGCGGCCTCCGCATCAT
>JBOFIL010000326.1:0-6864 GCA_051650165.1 Allobosea sp. | reverse complement strand
ATGTCGGTGGGCACAGCGGCTTCAGCGGCCTCGTTGCGGGCAAAGGCGAGATAGGCCTCCAGCATGCGGCCCATCTCATCGACATCCTTCTCAAGCGCCTCGACCTCTGGCGTGCGCTCGATGAGTGCGAGCGAGAGGCGGAAGCGCGTGAGAATGGTACGCAGATCATGGCTGACGCCGTTGAGCATCGTGGTGCGTTCTGCGACGCTCCGCTCGATGCGCCGCTTCATCTCGATGAAGGCCACGCCCGCCCGGCGCACCTCGCGCGCCCCACGCGGGCGGAACTCGACCTCGCGGCCCTTACCGAAGGCTTCGGCAGCATCGGCCAGCGTCAGGATCGGCCTGATCTGGTTGCGCAAGAACAAGACCGCGATGGTCAGCAGCACCAGCGATGTGCCGACCATCCAGGCAAGGAAGATATGGCTGTTGGAGGCATAGGCCTGATTGCGGCGCGCCACCACGCGGATGACATCGCGGCCTGATTTGACCCTCACCTCGACAAGGCTCGATTTGCCCACCGTGTCGATCCAGTATGGGCGCGAGAGCCTGCGCTTCAGCTCGGTGTTGAGCGCATCATCAAGGATCGAGAAGAAGGGCCGCGCGCCGGCGGGTGGCAGATCGGAATTTGGGAAAATATCGACATCAAAGCCCAGCTGGGTCTCGGCAATGCGCTGGAAGGTCAGGGCCTGCGAATCCTGCGGGTAGGATTCATAGATTTCCACCAGCGCGGCAATGTCAGCCGAGACAGCGGCCGAGAGGCGCTGCGTCACCAGCTGCCAGTGCCGCTCCATGAAGACGTAGGCGATGACCGATTGCAGGATGACAACGGGGGCAATCACGATCACCAGCGCTCTAGCATAAAGCCCCTTGGGCATATAGCGCCCCACGAGCCGGAAGGGACCATCGACAATGCGCAGGCGGCGCTTCAGCCCTAATGTTGCCTTGCTCATCCGTGCCGAAAACAGCCTGTCTCCCCATTCGGCGATCCTTGCGCCAAGCTGTGCGCCGGCCCGGTTCATGATGGCGCGCGTGCCGGCAAGGCGCATGCTTCAGCCCCTGTCGAAGACGAGGCGGTAACCGACGCCGCGCACGGTTTGCAGGAATAGCGGATCGGATGGGTCCACCTCGATCTTGCGGCGCAGACGGTTGATCTGCACATCCACGGTGCGATCATTGAAGGCCTCGCCCTGGCCAGCCAGAGCTTCGCGCGGCACAGGCTCGCCAGCCTTGGCGGCGAGCGTGGTGAGGATCTCGCGCTCGCGCTCGGTGAGCTTCACATTCTCCTCGCCTCGCCGCAGCTCGCCGCGCTCCAGCCTGTAGACGAAGGGGCCAAATCGCACCGCCTCCTGTCGGGCCATGTTGTCAGCCGCAACCTGCGCCACTGGCGCACGCTTGAGGATATTGCCAAGGCGCAGCAGCAATTCGCGCGGATCAAATGGCTTCGGCAAATAATCATCCACGCCGATTTCCAGCCCCTGTATGCGATCATCCGACCCCGCTCGCGCGGTGAGCATCAGGATGGGCACGCGGGAGATTGCCCGCAGCCGGCGTGCAAAATCAAAGCCGTTCTCGCCCGGCATCATCACATCGAGCACCAATGCATCAAACACCAGATGCGCCATGCGGGCCTCTGCATCGGCGGCATTCGTCGCTGCCGTCACCCGGTAGCCGCGCTCGGAGAGAAAACGCGACAAGAGATCGCGCAGGCGCCGGTCATCATCCACCACCAGCACATGCGGGGCCTCATCCAGGGGGGGCAGTGAACTGGGCTGAGCGCTCATGCGCCGCTGCCCTTCGATGCCTTGATTGCCGCGGCTTTGCCGGTCGCGGGCTTCGACAACCCGAGAAAACGGCTGACGCGCACACGCTCCTCCTGATCGACAAGGCCGAGAAGATAGGCCTGCAAGATGCCCTCCACGCCGGACCCCTTCTCGCCGATCGCCTCGCGGAATGCGCCCCGCAAGGCACGCGAGACACGCTGGCCCTGCATCTCGGCCATGCGGTGCGCCAGATGATGGCCCGATGCCGTGGTGAAAAGCTGGCGCTGACGCCTGTCTTCCAGGCCCGGCCTCACCTCGACATGGCCTTTGTCGACCAGCTCCTTGAGCACACGGTTGAGGCTCTGCTTGGTGATCTGCAAAATATCCAGCAGGGCCGCGATGGTCAGGCCGGGTTTGCGGTCAACGAAATGCAGCACGCGGTGATGGGCCCGGCCAAAGCCATATTCCGCAAGCACCTTGTCCGGCCCGCCAACGAAATCGCGATAGGCGAAAAAGAACAGCTCGATCATCTCGTAGGGGATCGGCTCTTCTGCGCCGGCGGCGGCGGCTGAAGCTGTCTGTGAGGTCAGGCGTGCCAGGGTGGACAAGGATTGGCCTTTATTTTTAAGTCAGCCTTATTGACTTATTTCAGACATAAAGTTACCGGTCAAGGCGCTTCGGCATTGCGGTTATGATCATATGAGCCATATCCGATCAGAGCGGAAACAGGTAATTCAAACATAACACCAGTGGCGGCTCCGGCGCGAGACCGCGATAAAGGGAGATATGCCATGGCCGGTTTGTCCTTCGATCAACGCGACGGGTTCATCTGGCTTGATGGCAAGATCGTGCCCTGGAAAGATGCCAAGATTCATGTTCTCACCCATGGGCTGCATTATGGCTCCTGCGTGTTTGAGGGTGAGCGCGCCTATGATGGTGTGATCTTCAAGACCACCGAGCATTCTCAGCGCCTGCACAAATCCGCCGAGCTGATGGATTTCACCATTCCCTACAGCGTGGAAGAGCTGAACGCCGCGAAGGATCAGGTTGTGGCGCTCAATGGCGGCGGCGACCAGTATGTGCGCCCGGTTGCGTGGCGCGGCTCCGAGATGATGGCCGTCTCAGCGCAGAACAACACCATCCATGTCGCGGTTGCGAGCTGGCTCTGGCCATCGATGTTCGATCCTGAAGTGAAGATGAAGGGCATCAAGCTCGACATCGCCGAGTATCGCCGGCCGGACCCGGCTTGCGC
Source organism: Allobosea sp. (assembly GCA_051650165.1). Taxonomy (GTDB): domain Bacteria; phylum Pseudomonadota; class Alphaproteobacteria; order Rhizobiales; family Beijerinckiaceae; genus Allobosea. The sequence continues at coordinate 3,852 of JBOFIL010000326.1, read as the reverse complement.
TCCTGTCCATGCCAAGGCCGCCGGGCTTTACATGATCTGCACCATTTCCAAGCACAAGGCCGAGAAGAAGGGCTGCGCTGACGCGATGATGCTGGATTGGCAGGGCCGCGTCGCCGAATGCACTGGCGCCAATATCTTCTTCACGCGCGATGGCGCGATCCATACGCCAATTGCCGATTGCTTTCTCAATGGCCTCACCCGCCAGACCGTGATCGCGCTGGCCAAGGCACAGGGCATGGAGGTGATCGAGCGGCGGATCATGCCGGAGGAATTGGCCTCCTTCAACGAGTGCTTCATCGTTGGCTCTGCTGCCGAGGTGACGCCTGTGGCCGAAATAGGCACTTACAGCTTCAAGCCGGGCAATATCTCCCGCACCATGATCGACGCCTACACCCATGCGGTGAGGCCAGGCGCGAAGGCGGCGTGAGCCGGGTTTTCCTCAGCGAACTCTTGCGCCCAAACTCTCGCGCCCAAACTCTCGCGCCCAAACTCTCGCGCCCAAACTCTCGCGCCCAAACTCTCGCGCCCAAACTCTCGCGCCGTTGTGACTTGCTGTTGATCACCGCATGATGTTCCCCTGATGTGGAGACATCAGGAGGTTTGAATGTTGATCAAACGCCGCAAGGGCTGGGAACTGCCAGAAGCTCAGGCCACCAGCGAGGCGCTGTTTCAGGCTGGCAAGGCCGCGCGGGCTTTGCCAATCATTGGTCGCCGTGGGTTTCTGGCAGGCACGGGAGCAGCAGTTGCACTGGGGTTTGCAGAACAGGGCGCTTTTGCGCAGGGCGCGGACACCGATCCCACCGCGGATTTGTATCCCGCCAAGCGCAATGCCCGCTTCATGCTTGATCGGCCATTGACCGATGAAAAGCTCGCGAACAACCACAATAATTTTTATGAGTTTGGCTCATCCAAGCGTGTGGCCGCTGCCGCGCAGGCACTGAAAACCCGGCCCTGGACTGTCAAGATCGACGGGCTGGTCGAGAAACCGCTTGAGCTTGGCATTGATGATCTGATCCGCGCCATGCCCATCGAAGAGCGGCTTTACCGCTTTCGCTGTGTTGAGGCCTGGGCGATGGCCGTGCCGTGGACGGGCTTCCCGCTTCGCGCGCTGCTTGAACGCGCCAAGCCGCTCTCTGGCGCGCGGTATTTGCGGATGGAGACCTTCCTCGATGCCAAGACCGCGCCGGGCCAGAAGCAGACATGGTATCCTTGGCCATATGTCGAGGGTTTGACCATGGCGGAAGCGGCCAATGACCTCGCTTTCCTGGTCACTGGCGTCTACGGCAAGCCGCTGGCCAAGCAATATGGCGCGCCGCTGCGCCTCGCAGTGCCCTGGAAATACGGCTTCAAATCGATCAAGTCGATCACGCGCATCAGCTTTGTTGCCGAGCGACCCAAGAGCTTCTGGCAGGCTCTTCAGGCCTCTGAATATGGCTTCTGGGCGAATGTGAACCCGCAGGTGCCGCATCCACGCTGGAGCCAGGCCACGGAAGAGGTTCTGGGCGAATCGGCGCGCCGCCCCACGCAGCTCTTCAACGGTTATGGCGAGTTCGTGGCTGACCTCTACAAGGATATGACCGCACGCGATCAGCTCTGGTTGTAAGGCAAGGGAGACGTTTCCCGGCATTGTCGCCAGAAAAAAGAAAAGGCCGAATGCCGGGGGGCTGGCATTCGGCCTTTCAAATTGGGGCGGCCTCAGGGGATTGGAGCCGCTCCTAATGTGATCTGATTGCACTCAACGCCGGGAGGAGAAAAGCGGAGACACAACCAACGCGACCACCTGTCTGTTATGTCGAAATCCTATTTATATTGCAATGCAACATATGCAGGGGCGGCATTGCGTTTAATGCATGGATAAGGAGTGATCCAGCTTCAAGCGCTGCATTTATGCTGGGTGTCGTGATGAGAATCTGCGCTCTGTGATGTGGCCTCACATGCGCATCAATGCGTCCAGCGCTGCGCTTTCTGGATCAGGAAATCGCGGAAAGCCTGCACGCGTGCCACGGATTTCATTTCTTCCGGATAGACGAGATAGCTGTCGAGCGAAGGCATCTCGGCATCGCGCAGCACGCGCGTGAGCGGCGAGCCTGTCTCCACCAGATAATCTGGCAACACCGCGACACCAGCACCCGATTCAGCTGCGGCTTTGAGCGCAGTGATGTTGTTCACGACCAGATGGACAGGGCGCGGGTCTTTGGGGTCACGCCCCGCCGTGCCCAGCCAGTGCACCGCCAGGAGATAGGATGGGAATGAGCCGCCGAAGGAGAGAATGCGGTGTTTATCCAGCTCTTCCAGCAATGCAGGTTCGCCAAAGCGCTTGATGTAGGCTGGCGAGGTATAGGCATGGAAATGCACGGTGAACAGCCGGCGCTGGATCAGGTCCGGCTGGGTCGGCTGGCGCAGACGCACCGCCACATCCGCCTCGCGCATCGAGAGATCAAGCTCCTCATCGGTGAGGATCAGCTCAACGCGGATGTCGGGGTATTGATCCATGAATTCGCCCAGCCTGGGTGCAAGCCAATGCCCGCCAAGGCCGCGCGTGGCGGTGACTTTGAGTTCGCCGGAGGGGCGCTCGCGCGTCTCTGAGAGCTGCGAACGCGTGCGCTCCAGCCGCTGCGTCATTTCGCGCGCGGCTTGAAACAGCATCTCGCCCTGCTCGGTGAGGATGAGGCCGCGTGTATGGCGATGAAACAGCGGTGATTTCAGCTCACGCTCCAGCGCGCCGATCTGGCGGCTGACGGCGGACTGGCTCAGGCCCAGCGAGTCGCCTGCCTTGGTGAAGCTTCCGGCTTCCGCCACTGTGTAAAATATGCGGACGCGATCCCAATCGAGCACGTCTTCCCCCTGTTGTTATGCGTTTTGCGCATGATAGGGCGAAAGGGCGGGGTGGCGTCAACCCACAAACGTCAGCAATGCTGTCTTCTTTAGACTTATCCGCTCATTCCGCCGCGTGGCGGGTGGATTCCTGCGCGGCCAGCCATTTCTCGGCTTCCAATGCTGCCATGCAGCCAAGGCCAGCAGCAGTGACGGCCTGCCTATAGGTCTCATCCGCGACATCGCCAGCCGCGAACACGCCGGCAATGTTGGTCTGGGTCGAGCCCGGCACCGTCTCGATATAGCCAGATGAGCGCATGGCGACCTGGCCCACGAACAGCTCTGTTGCGGGCTTGTGGCCGATCGCGACAAACACGCCGTCTGCTTTCAACTCGCTCACCGCGCCGGTGCGGGTGTTCTTCAGGCGCACATGGGTGACGCCTGGTGTTGGCCCTTTTCCGGGCAGCACGCCGCAGATTTCCTCGATGGCGCTGTCCCAGGCGAGCGCGACCTTGGGGTGCTTCATCAGGCGATCTTGCAAGATGCGCTCGGCACGCAGGCTGTCGCGGCGATGCACCAGCGTGACTTTGCTGGCGAGGTTGGCCAGATACAGCGCCTCTTCCACCGCTGTGTTGCCACCGCCAACGACGACAACCTCCTTGCCACGGAAGAAGAAGCCATCGCAGGTGGCGCAGGCCGAGACGCCGAGGCCCTGAAAGGTTTGTTCCGAAGGAATGCCCAGCCATTTGGCCTGCGCGCCCGTCGAGATCACCACCGCATCAGCGGTATAGGTCTCGCCGGTGTCGCCCCAGAGCCGGAACGGGCGCTGCGAGAAATCGACCTTGGAGATATGGTCCGAGACCATTTTCGTGCCGACATGCTCGGCCTGTTTTTGCATCTGCTCCATCAGCCAGGGGCCCTGGATGACGTCGGCGAAGCCGGGGAAGTTCTCGACATCGGTAGTGATCATCAGCTGGCCGCCGGGCTGGAAGCCGGAGACCATCACCGGCTCCAGCATGGCGCGGGCGGCATAGATCG
>JBOFIL010000325.1:0-9980 GCA_051650165.1 Allobosea sp. | reverse complement strand
AAAGCAATAATCGATGGCGCGCATCACGCGCGGCCGCGCCTTGAGCGTCGAAACCACCCGCTCCGCACCAAGGATCATCAACGCCGCCAGTGGGGCTGAGAAGGCGACGAAATACAGCCCGAGAAACACGAGTTTCGATGCGGCATGCGGGTCACCCGCACTGACGAATTGCGGCAGGAAGGTGACGAAAAACAGCACCACCTTGGGATTCGTGAGGTTGATGCCGACGCCGAGCATGAAGGTGCGCCACACGCCGCTCTCGACCTGCTCGCCCTCCTTCACCGATAGCGCCGAACCATGACGGATGGCATCAAATGCGAGCCAGGCGAGATATAGCGCGCCGACAACCTTGAGGATGGTGAAGCCGGTCTCGGAAGCTGCAAGCAGGGCCGAGACGCCAACTGCCGCAAGCAGCGTGTGCACACAGCAGCCAGCGAGCGCGCCCGCCATTGCTGCAAGCCCGTGCTTTCTGCCGCCAGCAAGCGTCTTGGCGAGGAACAGGCTCATATCCGGCCCCGGCGTGATGAACAGCACGAAGCAGGCCAGCGAATAGGCCGCCATTGTTGTGAGGTCAGGCAGGAAGGTCACGTGGCTAGCTCCTCATGTTGCTTGAGACAAACTAGGCTGCGGCGCGCATGATCCGCCACCCGCTTTGTGCCATGGCAGCGATGCGCGCAGTTCAATCCAAGCCCTCAATCCTTGCCATCAATCCTTGCCATCAATCGCCAATGGCCACGCCTTCGCGGCGCGAATCCGCTCCGCCTGCCAGGCCGTCACTGCGGCGGATGATGGCCTGTATGCCCGAGGTCATATCGATGGCGCGCACCTCATGCCCCTTGGCCTGCAAGGCAGCTGTCCAGCCCTCGGCTTCCGTGCCCTTCTCGATCTCGGTGGGGCCATTGCGGCTGCCATGGTTGGGGTAATCCACCGCCGCCTGCGGATCACGCTTCCAGTCGATCAGCGCCACCAGCGTCTTGGCGACATAACCGATGATTTGGCTGCCGCCGGGCGAGCCAACGACCATCTCCAGCCGCCCGCTTGCATCAAACACCAGCGTGGGTGCCATCGATGAGCGCGGGCGCTTGCCAGGCTCAACCCGGTTGGCCGCAGGCTTTCCGCCATCTGTGGGCGCAAAATTGAAATCCGTCAGCTCATTGTTGAGCAAGAACCCGCCCTTGGTCATGATCCTTGCGCCAAAACCATCCTCGATGGTCGTGGTCATGGATACGGCATTGCCCGCGCCATCAATCACCGAAATATGGCTGGTGCCGAACTCAGTGGCTTCGCCCGCACCAAGCAGCCATGTGCGCTTCATCGGCGGCTGGCCGGCCTCGGCGCGGCCCATGGTCTTGTCAGCCGAAATCAGATCGCCGCGCGTCTTGAGATAGGCCACATCAATCAGCCCCGCAGTCGGCACGGGAACAAAGGCCGGATCGCCCAGATACAGCGCGCGGTCCGCAAAGGCGAGGCGGCCAGCCTCTGCCATGAGATGCGCGGCATCCGCGCCCGGCCCAAGGCGCGCCAGATCATGCCGCTCCAGCACGCTCAGCATTTGCAGCACAGCGATCCCGCCCGAGCTTGGCGGGCCCATGCCGCAAATGGTCTTGTCGCGGTATCGCCCGCAGACCGGCGCGCGCTCCGCTACCTTGTAGCCAGCCATATCCGCCAGCACCATCGCGCCCGGATTGGTGGGGTGATTGCGCACAGTGCCGACGACATCCTCGGCAATTGCGCCGGCATAAAAACCCGCCGCACCTTTTTCGGCGATGACTTTCAGCGTAGCGGCAAAGGCCGGGTTGGCGAGGCGATGTCCCACGGCGCGCGCCGAGCCATCCTCATTATAGAAATAGGCGCGTGCGACAGCATCATTCTTCAGCGCAGTTTCACGCGAGAGCAACCCGCTCAGCCTTGGCGACACCGCAAAGCCCTCGCTTGCGAGCTTGATGGCTGGCTCGGAAAGCTTCGCCCAGGGCAGCTTGCCCCAGCGCTTGTGCGCGTCTTCCATCACCTTGACGAGACCCGGCACACCGACCGAGCGCCCACCCACCACAGCCTCCATGAAGCGCAGCGGCTTGCCGTCCGCGCCGAGAAACAGCTCAGGCGTGGCAGCAGCAGGGGCTGTTTCGCGCCCATCCAGCGTCACGACGGCTTTTCGCACCTCATCCCAATGCATGATGAAGGCACCGCCGCCGATGCCGGAGCTTTGCGGCTCGACCAGATTGAGCACAAGCTGGATGGCGATGGCGGCATCAATGGCGCTCCCACCCGCGCGCAGCATCTCACGGCCTGCCGCGGCCGCCAGCGGATTGGCCGCCGCGACCATATGCTTCTTCGTCAGCTCAAGATTGCGGATGGTGCGCCCGGTCGCGCCCTCAGGCTGGGAGGTTGTCTGCGCCGTGGCGGACGGCAGGCTTGCCATCACGGTCAGGCCAGCAAGGCCGATTGCTCCAAGTGTGGCAGTGATGCTGCGGCGAGCCATGGCGTTATCCTCAAGCTGGGTTCCATGTTGCAGCCTAGACCCGGAAGGGCTGGCTTGAACAGAGCCGATCTCGACTGTGGAAGGCGCGAGGATGAAGCTTGTCATGCCTCGCCAGAAGCTCACTGACATGGCAAAAAGGGCCTCATGCCACGTTTGTTCACTGGCCTTGAAATTCCGCCCGAGATTGGCCGCGAGCTTGCCGCCTTGCGCGGCGGCCTGCCCGGTGCGCGCTGGATCGAGCCCACGGATTATCACATCACGCTGCGCTTTCTTGGCGATGTGGATGGGCGCACCGCCCGCGAGGTCACGCAGTATCTCGATGACATTGCCGGTCAGCCGGTCCCGCTGGCATTGGAGGAGATGGAGAGCTTTGGCGGCGACAAACCACGCGCCATCTTTGCCAGAGCGCGGCCTCATCCGGCGCTGCTCTCGCTGCAAGCTGATCATGAGCGATTGATGCGCCAATGCGGCCTGGCGCCGGAAACCCGCAAATTCCGCCCGCATGTCACGGTGGCGCGGCTGCGCGATGCAGCCTCCATCGATGTGGCGCGTTACCTCGCCGGCTCGGCGATCATCTCACCACTCAAATTCGTCGCCAGCCGCTTCGTGCTGTACTCCTCGCGTGACTCGGTGGGCGGCGGCCCCTATGTCATCGAGGCCGCCTACCCGCTGCGGTGATGAGCTGGGGATTGCCCGATGGCAAAGAAGCTTGATGCAACCGAGCGTGATACGGCGCTGGCGACCTTGCCGGGCTGGCAGATGGTGCAGGATCGCGATGCCATCACAAAACGCTTTGTTTTCGCCGATTTCAACGCGGCTTTTGGCTGGATGACACGCGTGGCGCTGATTGCCGAGAAGATGGACCATCACCCCGAATGGGCCAATGTCTACCGCACCGTGGATGTAACGCTCGCCACCCATGATGCCGGCGGCTTGACCGCGCTGGACATCCGCCTCGCCGGCGAGATGGACAGGTTGGCCAAAGGGCTTATTGCGGACTAGAGGCCGATCTCAACGCACAATGCGCTGGCTCTCGGCGCAATTGCGGAAGCCGGCAGTGATACAATCCTGAGTGCGGCGATCCTCGCCCATGCGCAGTGCAAGCCAGAACCCGCCTGTGAGGATCAGCAATGCGGCTATGATCGCCAGAAGATTGTTGGTTGTCTTCCGCTGCGGATCATCATCGGGATCATGCATGTCCATTCTTCAACCGCCAGGCGGGCGAATGATGGAAAACACCTCATCGACGACGACGTAATCATGATAGCCACAGCGCGCGATGGGTTTCGCAGCGGCAGTGTCAAACCGGCCATCACGCAGGTAGGCATCGTCAATATGGATGCCGACAATCTGGCCGAACACCACATGCCGGTCGAGCTTGCGGCCCTCGACATCCGTCAGTTCCTGGATCGAGATCATCTTGCACTCAAGCGCGGCAGGCGAAGCTGCCACGCGCGGCGGCTTGACCAGACGCGAGGGCGCGGCCTCCAGCCCGGCATGGCCGAATTCGCTCGTGCCGCGCGGCAAGGGCGCAGAGGTCATGTTCATTTGCTCGCGCAAATCATAGGTCGCGAGCGAGCAGACGAACTCGCCGGTCTCGGCAATGAAGGCCACCGCATCCTTGAAGCCCTCCGACGAGAACATCACGACCGGCGGCGAGGACGACACAAGATTGAAAAAGGAATAGGGCGCGAGATTGATCTCCCCCTTGGCGTTCATCGCGCTGATCCAGCCAATGGGGCGCGGCGCGATCAGCGCTGTCAGCGGGCTATGTGGCAGGCCATGGGGAGTGCGGCCAGGTTCATAGAACATGATGCGGCTTTCCGGTGTGCGGCGCGTTCAAAAGCGCGACGTGATGGCGGCCACATCCGGGCGCTCACGCTCAGTCGGCCTCGTGTCGCTGCGGCCAATATGCACGAAGCCGGCCATGCGCTCCTGCGGCTCCAGGCCAAGTTTGGCTAGCACGCGCCGGTCATAGGAAAACCACTCTGTCAGCCAGCAGGTGGCATAGCCCATCGCCTGCGCCGCCAATGACAGCGACATGCACACCGCGCCCAGCGTGAGATGCTGCTCCCATTCAGGGATCTTGGTGTGAGCACCCGTACGCCCGACAACGCCGATCACCAGTGGCGCACGCGCCAACCTGCCGCGCTCATAAGCAATGGTGTCGGCGCTCGCATCGGGCTTGTCAGCCGCGAAGGCGGCGGCAATCGCCTCGCCGGCACGGTTGCGTGCTTCGCCTTCAAAGACGATGAAACGCCAGCGCCCCAGCTTGCCGTGATCCGGCACACGGCTGGCAATGGTGAGCAGCTGCGTGATCTCAGCCTCACTCGGCGCCGGTCCCTGCATCATCTGCGGCGGCACCGAGCGCCGTTTGGCCATCAGATCGAGCATGTCCATCGCAAATTCTCCTGCCAGCCAAATCGGAGCCAGATTACATCCTTAGTCGGCAGTTCGGCGGCTGTGAACCATCCAGCTCCCATTCTGCGGCAATCGCTGACAGCGATGTTTTTTCTGCCATGATTTTGATGCTAGGGATGCGCGTGATGCATGTGTTTCTTCGCCCCGTTCTGCGCCCCATGATTGGCCTGATGCTTGTCAGCTCCGGCCTTGGAGCAAATATCGCATCGTCATTGGCGCAAGGCTTCTCGCAACAGCCCGCCGTGCAGCCCTCACCCGGCACGCTCGTGCCCATGGGGCAGGGGCAGCTCGCGATTTCAGCGATTTTCGCCGCAGGCAACCAGCCCGTGCGCTCCGGGGTGGTCTGGCGCATCCTGGCCGAGAAGCCTGAAGGCCCGCAGGTGGTGGCACGCTCCACTGATCCTGCCCCGGTGCTGACGCTGGAAGCGGGCTCCTATGTTGTGCATGCCGCCTATGGCTATGCCAGCGCCATCCGCCGCGTCACCATACAGCCAGGCCGCGCCACAACCGAGCGCGTGCCGATCAGCGCCGGCGCGCTCAGGCTGGCAGGCACGGTGGGCGATCAGCCGATCGCGCCCACGCGCATCTCCTTCTCCATCTTCGTGCCGTTGCCCGGCAATTCTGAGGGGCGGCTCATTGCGCAAAACCTCAAGCCGACTGATCTCGTGCGCTTGCCCGAAGGCACCTATCATGTTGTCTCGACCTATGGCGACGCCAACGCCATCCAGCGCGCCGACATCAAGGTGGAAAGCGCCAAGGTGACGGAAGCCACACTCCATCACCGCGCCGCACGCGTGACCCTGAAACTGGTGGCACAGGCCGGCGGCGAGGCCTTTGCCGGCACGGCTTTCTCGGTGCTGACGCCAGGCGGCGACGTCATTCGCGAGGCGATCGGCGCGTTTCCGCAGGTGATTCTGGCCGAGGGGGAGTATGTGCTGATCGCCCGCCAAGACGGACAGGTCTACAGCCGCGACTTCAAGGTGGAGGCAGGCCTCGACCGCGACATCGAAGTGCTGGCCAAGGCGAACTGATTCTCGTTGAACGAAAGGCGACAGCGCCTCAGTTGGCCGGTGCTGCCAGGCCTGATTGGCGTTGGCCCAGCCGCAATGACAGCTCTTTCGTGATGCCATCAGCCAGCACGACACCCAGGCAATAATAGCTGGCATCCACCATATGCAGCCCATCCGCGCCGATGATGTCAGTGGCACTCAGACGACCGGCATCTGCCCAGGCTTTCATCACATCATAGCGCCGGAATGTGCCCGCCCCCGTCTCGCTCGCCACCTCAAGGATCGCGGCCTGATATATGCGGTAATTGGGATAACGCTCTGCACGGGGCATCCACTGCGAATCCATCAGCAGCACATCGGTGCCGGAGGCCTGAAGCCGGGAGACGCCCTTGCGGGTGTATTTCTTGAATTTCTCGACACCCACATCATGGATGGCGTCGTTGCCGCCAGTTTGCCAGATCACGAGATCGGGCTTCTCCGCAAGAACATCGGCCTGAAGCCGGGCCAGCATGTCGCGGGCGCGCTGGCCGCCAATGCCACGATTGATGACCTTGATGTCAGCATCGGGCAGACGACGCCTCAGCTCTGCTTCCAGCACGGAAGGATAACTCGCATCCGCGCTCGACGCGCCGGCTCCCGCCGTCGAGGATGAGCCAAGCGCCACGATCACTGCTGGCTCGCCACGCGAAAGCTTGTTCTTGAGGGCGGACAACTCGGCCTTGAACGGCACCTTGTCGATGCCTGCGCGGCAATCTGCCGGCTTGGGTGTGCCGGCAACAGCTGGCTGACCCAGCAGAAATGCAGAAAGCCCAAGCGCGACAAGGCGCGCAATCACGCCAGAACGCTTCAGGCCACAGCCGCCTGAGACGTGGTGGCTGCGCGGACCACAAGACGAGATTTCTGCGAACGCCAATCCAGAAAGCTCCCAAACCCGATCAGGACCATGGTTCCTACCACAGACACAGCAATAAAGCCTAACAGCCCTGACCCGCTTTCGACAACTGCGACATAAGATGCCAGTGAAAGAACCGTTGCCATGGCAAACACCGGAAGCGAATGCCGGCCCATCATGGCCAATAATTGCGAGACCAGACCCTGTTTCGATGCATCGGTCACCATCAAACGCCACATCAGCATCACGACGCCAAGTGCATAAACCACACGCTCAAACCCGAGATGGGTCTTGTCAAACCCGGCCATCAACGCCTCGGGAAGAGCCGGAAGGCTGGCGATCAGCCAGACCTCGCTCCAGGGCGAGCGTGTGATGAACCCAGCCACCACAATGGCCGCGCCCAGCCCGGCAATCAGCCTGCCCGGTTGCCATAGCCCGTTGGTGCGCACCCAGAGGCTCGCCACGATGCCGATGACGAAGATGAGCTGCCAAGCAAACGGATTGAAAAACCAGCCGCCATGCCCGGGCGCGCTCGGCAGGTTCAGCCCATAGGCCCGAGCAGCCGCCCAGAGCCCGAGCGAGGCCAGCAGCACGAGGCCAGGCGAACGCCGTGCCACGAGATACAGCAGCGGAAAAGCACCGAGCAACACGATGTAAAGCGGCAGAATGTCCAGAAAAAACGGCTGGTAGACAAGAATGCCCGCCAGCCCGAGAGCACGCAGCGGATCATTCAGCATCGGCCAGATGTTCACCGTCTCGGCATAGAGCGGGTTGCCAAACTGGGTCATGGCAAACACGATCAGCAGTGTGATGGCGGCCATCAACAGTGCCTGGACCGCATATAGCTTCGCCACACGCCTCAGCACCGGGCGAGCGCCCTTGAACAGACCCTCGCGGTCAATCCCGGGCCCATAAGCCATGGCAGCAGAGAAACCAGCCAGCAGCACGAACAGATCGGCTGCATCTGCCACACCCCACGAGGCCAACGTGTAGGCAGAGAGCGGATTGGCAGGGATGTGGTTGATGAAAATCATCAGCAAGGCGAGACCGCGCAGAACATCAACGCGGGGATCGCGCTGTGCCTTGCCCGGCACAGGCTGGCCACCAATAAGGAAGGAAAGACCGCGAGACATCAACCACACCACGGAACTGAGCAACATGCTCATGTTCATCTGCGGTTCATATTAAGGCGGGGTTAAGGCCGTTTCATCAGCACTGTGCGCATACCACCCATGAGATCACACAGTCGTGATGCATTTCACGCAATACAGATGGGCAAGGCACTCTGGCCGCTGTCAGTAAGGCGGCTCTGTGTAGAGCGGCTTGCCATCCAGCATGAGGCGCTTGATCGCGGCCTGCCCGGAGGGCGCGACCGCCGCGACAATTTCGAGGCGTTTCTTATCCACGATCTCGATCACCCGCCCTTCGCCCTGCGGCACGAAATAGCTCTCCAGCCCATAGCGCACGCCAACGGCCCGTTGCCCGGCCGCGCAATCGCGCGCACCTGCAGCGTTCACCGAACATTGCGATGTCGATGAAACCACGCCGGCGATAATGACATCCTGGCCAGAGGCTTGCGGGCGCTTGGCTGAAATCACCACGGCCTTGGCAAGCCCGGTCGCATCCGGGCGCAAGGTGACAAAAACCTGCTGCCCGCGCGTGAACTCCTTCCGTTGATCAACGGAAGCATCGACGGTGCTGATGAGATAACTCAAAATCACATAATCGCCGCGAAACAGGTCGCGCGGATCAACCGGCACGACCTCGAGGCGAACCTCGCGGCCTTCTTTGAGGATTGTAGCGCGCTGCACCACAATGACGAGGATCAGGCCGCACAGAATGATCGCGCCCAAGAGATAGCGCAGATAGGCCGGAACACGGGCAATGGCTGCATCAGCGGTCATGATCATGCAGCCGGCCCTCCGGTCTTGGTGCCACCATCCATGCCTGCCGCACTCCGCGCAAAGGCCGAAAGCTTGCGCGCCGCCGTGGCCAGCGCCAGCAGGACAAGGCCCGCGACAAGAAAGAACAACGATTGATCAAGCAGCGTGCCGATGGTGCGCCAAAGCAGGATCAGCAGCGAGAGGCCAAACACCATGTGACCGACACCCATGATGCTGCGATGGCCGGACATGATGCCGCCCGCAATCAACGCAACAGCCGTGGCAAGCACCGTGACTGTCACAACAATGCGCCCGATCATGAGATGGCCAAAACCGGCCAGAAACAGCAGCGGAACGCAAAGGCCGAGCACAAAGGCGACCATAAGAACCAGCCGCGCCCGGTTCTGATCATGGACCAGCCGATAGAATGCACCCAGCGCCAGCAAAGCTGCCGCATAGGCCGGTAGCGCGATTCCGGTCATGGATTGCCGCCCATAAAGCGATGAATCCAGCACGCGCGCCACCTCGAAGCACAGCAGCAGACCAAAGCCCAAGGCCCCCACCGGCAGCATCGCGGACAAGACGAGCGGCCCGCCGCGATCCCGCGCGATGATGCCGGCCACCATATAGACGACGGACAGGGCAAGCCCTGCAGCCACCAGCTCGAACACCGTCTTTTCGTCAATATGGCGCACAAACAGCGTCACCAGCCAGAAGCTCAGCGTCAACACGCAGAGGATCGCCACCAACCTGTTGCCGCGGCCAAGCGCCAATATGAAAGCCGGCACAAAGAGGAGCAGGAATTCCCAGTGCGGCACCCGCCACTGCCACACATCCAGCCGGCCCCAGGACCACGCGACCATGGCAACAAAGGCGATCACGAGCGGACCATCCTTGCCGGTGAGTGCTGCGGCGATGAGCGCACCAATCGCCACCAGCATCGCTCCGCCCGGCCAATCCGCCGGCAGATGATACATCTGGCCGACAAGGGCTATGCCGGCGCCAAAGCACAATGTGGCGAATGTCACCGCCGCATCCGCGCCGCGAGGCATGGCGCGGGCTTCCAACCTCAGCGCGATTAAAAACCCGCCGGCGATAACAGCCAAAATGCCGATGAGCTTCACAAGCCGCGGGATGTCCTGCCAGTTGGCCGCAACAAAAGCGCTGACGCTGGCTGCCAGCATCAGCGCGCCAAGCATGGCGAATGTGCCAGGCAGGCGTGAGCCGGTTTCATCAGCCAGCCGTGACGTGCGGATCGCAGAGGCGGCAGATGATGTGATCAGCCCATCCTTGAC
>JBOFIL010000324.1:0-5143 GCA_051650165.1 Allobosea sp. | reverse complement strand
GGAACAGACCGGCCTGATTGCGCGCATGGGCGAGTGGGCCATTCACCAGGCCTGCCGCGATGCCATGGCCTGGCCCAAGGATGTGACTGTCGCGGTCAATGTCTCGCCCTTGCAGTTCCGGGACTCTGCCCGGCTGATCCAGACCGTGAGGCAGGCTCTCGAAGAAACCGGGCTGGCGGCTGGGCGTCTGGCGCTTGAGGTGACCGAATCGCTTCTTATCGAGGATCAGAAAACCACGCTCGCGGCCATCCGTGAATTGCGCAAGCTCGGCATCAAGCTCTCGCTGGATGATTTCGGCACCGGCTATTCCTCACTGGCCTATCTCGCAACCTATCCATTCACCCATGTGAAAATTGACCGTGGGTTCGCAAAGGATGTGGCAACCAGCGTCAGCTCGCGCGCCATTGTCGAGGCTGTCTGCCAGCTCGCCAAGCGCCTTGGCATGAAGATCGTCGTTGAGGGCATCGAAACCGAAGCCCAGCGTGACACGATTGCCGAAATTGGCGCTGACCGTGCACAGGGCTGGCTCTTCGGAAAGCCGGCACCAGCCAGCGCGACACTGGACCTGTTCCGCAAGGTCGCTTGAGGCCAGAGCCTCAGGCTGCAAACATCCGCGAGAGCATACGTTCCTGCATTTGTGAGATGCGCTGCAGCTTTGAGATTTCGGTTGGCGGCATGCGCAACATGCAATCGACCCAGAGATCGGCATTGAACCGCAGATCATCCTCAAAATGCCTGTGGCGGGCATGCAGCGCAGCAAAGATGGCCTTGCGGGCATGGTGCATAGGCAGGGTCTCGCGGCAGTAGGCACGGACCCAATCCTCACCGGCGCCAGACTCAACCACCCCTTCCAGCAGTCCGCGCGCGGCGAATTCATAGGCATCGAATTCAGTGCCGGACATCAGCACCTCTTCAGCCACACGGTCTCCCACACGGCGAGCAAGCACAGGGGCTGCCGTTATCGGGAAGTGATTGAACTTCACCTCCGGGTAAACGAAGGTCGCGCCGCGCTCGGCGATCATGATCTGGCATGAGCGGGGGGCATCGATGCCACCGCCAATTGCCTTGCCGTGGATTGTGGCGAGTGTGATGACACTACCGCGGCAACCACTTGCATTCCAGGCCGCGCCTTCAACTGAGACGCGCGCATATTCTTGCAAGGCTGCCCGGTCGCCCTTGGCAAGGCAATCGAGGTAAAAATCGAGATCGCCGCCCAGCGTGAAGACCGGGCCTTCGCCGCGGAACGCCAGGAACTTGACCGGGCTGTTGCGATCAGAGGTATTTTTGCCCCAGAGCGCCCAAATGGCCTGTTGAACCTTGCCGACGCTGGCCAGAAGATCGAGCGTGAAGACGGGCTTCGGCTGTGGCTTGATCGTGAGCCAAATGGCTTTGATTTCAGGCTCGTAGTCGATCGAGATCTGCGGAAGCGCGCCAGCGTGATGACGCACTGCACCAATCACATCATCGCGGATGGCGAGACTGAAAGCTGGCTGCGTAGATACATGAAGCATGTCTGAACCTCGGTGCCTTAAGCTACAGATTAATGAAAATTAACAAAATGTAAATTAGATTGCCGAAAAGTGGTTAATCCTGCCTTGCTCTCAAAAATTTGATTATGTGTAGCGGCATTCACTGGCAATAAAATATCGCATCAAGGCTCGTTCCAGGGCATATTATCGTTAACGCTGATGCTTAATGCTGATGCATCCGATGTTTCTTGTCAGATCAAACTGATGGAACTTAAATCAGTTCGGTGAGCGTGAGATAGGGTTACTGTGGAATACAACCGCGATGTGTGCAATTTAATCGGGATGTATATTTTTAAATCCCGCACTGGTTGTATTTGTATTTCAATCTCTCCAGCCTCACATCTTGTGTGTGGGCGTGCCGGGCATGTTTTTTGTGTTGCGGCGCGGCATTTTGGAGCCCTGACGCGCCAGCGGTTGTTGCAAGCACATGGGCCAGATGGCGCATTCCCTTTGCGCTGACGACCAGCTAGCATCCGACCAAACAGGCAAATGCCATAAAAAGGGAGGATACAGGGATGAGCATTTCACGCAGGACGACGCTTGGCATTTTGGCAAGCGCACCATTTGCTGCCAATCACGCGCTGGCGCAGGCTGCGCCCGAAAAGGCCAAGGTCACGCTGGGTGTCGGTGGCAAGGCTTTGCTTTATTATTTGCCGCTGACCATCGCGGAGCGTCGCGGCCTGTTCAAGGAGCAGGGTCTTGAGGTCGAGATCAATGATTTCGGCGGCGGGGCGAAATCATTGCAAGCCTTGATCGGCGGCTCGGTTGATGTCGTCACCGGCGCGTTCGAGCATATTATACGGATGCAGGCCAAGGCGCAGGATGTGCGCGGCGTGGTCGAGCTTGGTCGCTTCCCCGGCATCGTCATTGGCGTGCGCAAGGCCATTGCCGACAAGGTCAAAACCGCCGCTGACTTTAAGGGCCTGAAAATAGGCGTGACAGCACCGGGCTCTTCCACGGCGCTCACGGCGCAATATGCCATGGTCAAGGCTGGGTTGAAGGTCAGCGATGCGCCGATCATTGGCGTCGGCGGCGGGGCGAGCGCCGTCGCAGCCATGAAGCAGGGCCAGATCGACATCATCTCGCATCTTGATCCGGTGATCTCGAAGCTGGAGGCCGATGGCGACATCGTCACGCTGATCGACACCCGCACCGAAGCCGGCACGCGCTCGGTGTTTGGCGGGGCGAACCCTGCCGGCACGCTCTATCTCAAGGGCGATTTTGCCGAGAAGAACCCTGTGACCACGCAGCGCCTCGCCAATGCCTTCATGAAGGCGTTGAAATGGATCGATACGGCCACGCCAGAGCAGATCGCCGATGTGGTGCCGACCGAGTATCATCTGGGCGACAAGCCGCTTTACCTGCGTGCAGTTGCAGCCTCGAAGGAGAGCTACTCGCGCACGGGCATCCCTACAGCGGATGGCATCAAGAGCATGTTCGACTCGCTCAAGCTGCTGGACGCGGAACTCGCCAATGCGACTGTCGATATGAACAAGCTCTTCATGGATCGCTTCGTCAGGCAGGCAAGCGTCTGACCCTTCTTGCTGACGGCGCATCACGGCAATTGAACAGGCCGATCATGGATCGGAATTGTTCTTGGGCCCGATGACGGGGTAGCTTCCTGTCATCGGGGGCCTTTTCCATGAACATCCTCTCCATCCAGAGCCATGTCGCGTATGGCCATGTGGGCAACGCCTCGGCGGTGTTTCCGATGCAGCGGCTGGGGCATGAGGTCTGGCCGATACACACCGTGCAGTTCTCAAACCATACCGGCTATGGCCAATGGACCGGCCAGGTGTTCGAGGCTGAGCATATCCGCGCTGTGATGGCCGGCATTGCTGCGCGCGGTGTGCTGCCGGGCTGTGATGGTGTGCTCTCGGGCTATATGGGCTCGGCGGAGATTGGCGCTGCGATCCTGGATGCCGTGGCCAGCGTCAAGGCTGCGAATCCAAGGGCGCTCTGGTGCTGCGATCCGGTGATCGGTGATGTCGGGCGCGGCGTATTTGTGCGGCCCGGCATCCCTGAATTCATGCGCGATCAGGCGCTGCCTTTGGCGGACATCATCACGCCCAACCAGTTCGAGCTGGAGCATCTGACGGGGCTTGCCGTGACAGATGGATCAAGCGCCCGCGCCGCGATCAAGGCCTTGCAGGCGCGTGGGCCCAAGGTGGTGCTCGTGACATCGCTGACGCTGGATGACACGCCGGAGGACTCCATAGATATGGCGGCGGCAATGAATGGCCATGTCTTCCGCTTGCGCACGCCAAGGCTGAATGTATCGGTCAATGGCGCGGGAGATGCCATTGCAGCGCTGTTTTTCGTGCACTTCCTTGCCACTGGTTCAGCCGCGGAAGCACTGGGAAAGGCCGCAGCATCGGTCTATGGTTTGCTCAAGCGCACAGAGGCAGCGGGTTCGCGCGAAATCCTCACCGTGGCGGCGCAGGATGAGTTCGTTGCGCCAAGCCATGCTTTCGCTGTCGAGAATTTATAAGATTTTTCAGCAGCATATTCGTTTCATATAGCAGGAGACTGCCCCTATGCCCCGTCGTTTCGTCACGCTTGATGTCTTCACAAACACCCCTCTGGCGGGCAATCCGCTGGCGGTCGTGCTCGACAGCGATGGGCTGGATACGGCCACGATGCAGACTATCGCGAAGGAGTTCAATCTCTCGGAGACGGTGTTCGTCTTTCCGCCCGCTGATCCTGCGCGGCGCGCTGACATCCGTATCTTCACGCCCCGCTATGAGCTGCCATTCGCGGGCCACCCCACGGTCGGAACCGCAGTGTTGCTGGCGCTGCGCGGTGGTTTGATGACAAGCGAAAGCCTGGTGCTGGGTGAACAGGTCGGGCCGGTTGAATGCAAGGTGACAGCTGTGGGCGCTGGGATTGGGGCTGTGCGGTTTCGCCTGCCCAGGCTGCCTCAGGCGTGGGGCGAGGGGCTTTCTCGCGCCGATGTTGCACAGGCGCTGGAGCTCAACGTGCAGGAGATCGGCTTTGACGGGCATGTGCCGTCACAATTCGGAGCGGGTGTTCCGTATGATCTGGTGCCGGTTGCGTCGCTCGACGCTTTGGCGCGTGTTCATGTGACTGCGGATAATTTCGAGCGCTTTTTCGGTGCATCAAGCCATCCGTCAGTGTTCGTTTATGCGCGTCAAGGCGGCAGCTATCGCGGGCGCATGTTCTTCCGCGCATCAGGTCTTGCCGAAGACCCGGCCACGGGCTCCGCTGTTGCCGCCTTTGCCGGTGTGGTGATGCAGTTCGACAAGCCGGGCGATGGCGTTCACCGGCTGGTGATCGCGCAAGGCTATGAGATGGGCCGGCCTTCCAACATCGAACTGACGCTGGAGGTGCGGGGAGGGGCTTTGGCCGCCGCGCATATTGGCGGCGAGGCTGTGATCATCACCGAGGGGATGCTGCATCTTTGAGCGCCGAATTCTTGACCGGCTTGGATGATCTCATCGCTCTGGAGAGGCTGGATGCGCGGCTTGAGCCGTATGAGTGGGCTTTTCCGCAGACCCATGCTGCCGAGATCGAGGCCACATGGGCCAGGGAGACAGCTTTGCGGCCCGCCACATTCGATGGCCCTGTGTTGCTGCAACATCGCGGCGAGGTGC
>JBOFIL010000323.1:0-3168 GCA_051650165.1 Allobosea sp. | reverse complement strand
CTTGGCAGAGGCAAAAGCCAAGTCTGCCACGCAGGCACGCCGTGGCCCGCTTGATCTGCGTCGCTTCCTCACGCCGGGGGGCGGGGCATGATTGTTCGCAAGTTCCTGCTCTGGGCGCGCAATGCACCCGCCCGCGACCGCGCCGAGGGAACACGCATGCTGGCGCGCTCCTGGCTGGCTGGCCAGATGGGCGAGGCTGAGTCGCGTGAAGCCGAAACGGCGTTCCTGTCTCTCACCTCCGATGCTTCGCCGTTGGTGCGCCTTGCGCTTGCCGAAGAGCTTGCCGCCTCCGGGCGCACGCCGCGCTCGCTTGTGCTGGCGCTCACCTCGGAGCTTGGTCCGGCGGCCTGCGCATTTTTCAGATCCAGCCCGCGTCTGACCGATGCCGAGCTGATCGACTCCGCCGCCATGGGTGGGCCAGAAGAGCAGGTCGCGATTGCCTCTCGCGAGGTTGTGCCGCTGGAGCTGGCCGCTGCCCTTGCAGAAGTTGGCTGTGTCGAGGCCTTGCTGGTGTTGCTTTCCAACCCGCAGGCCGAGATCATGCCTGTCAGCTTTGCACGCATGCTCGATCGGCATGGTGCGGATGGGCGCTTACGCGAGGCACTGCTCACCCATGACGACCTTCCGCCGGAGCTGCGGCACGAGATCGCGCTGCTGATCGCGGGCCAGCTTGCTGGCTTTGCCGCCGGCTGGCTTTCGCCCGAGCGTGCCGAACGCATTACGCGCGACGCGGCGGATGGTGTGGCCATCACCATTGCCGAAGAACATGGCGGCGATGTCGCGCATGATGTCGCAACGCGACTGCGCGAAAAAGGCCGGCTGACCCCGGCGCTGATGCTCCGCGCGCTGGTGTTCGGGCGTCCAGCATTGGCCGAAGCCGCCTTTGCAGATTTGTCTGGCCTGCCCATGGAGCGCGTTTCCAGCTTGCTCTGGCAGAGGCGGTTTGCCGGTTTTGCGAGTCTCTACCGCAAGGCGGGGTTACCAGAGGCGTTCCATGGCGCATTCGCTGCAGCCGTGGCGGCGCAGGCCGAATTTTCTCAGATGACAAATGACAGCGCGCGGGCGCGCAGCATCTTGTCGCGTGTGATTGCGGTTTGCGAGGAGCAGGGCCAGACAGGCGGCGGGTTGCTGGCCTTGCTGCGTCGCTTCGAGGCCGATTGCGCGCGTGATGAGGCGCAGGCCTTGGCAGATTGTCTGGCCGATGAAGCCGCGCTGCAGCTCGTCATAGAGGCCGATCCGACCTTGCTGATCGAGCATTTCGACGATGCGACCGCGATGCGGATTGCCCGGATTGCGGCCTAGGCCGCGTTGGGATCGCTTTCT
Organism: Allobosea sp.; assembly: GCA_051650165.1. Lineage (GTDB taxonomy): Bacteria > Pseudomonadota > Alphaproteobacteria > Rhizobiales > Beijerinckiaceae > Allobosea. The sequence goes on along the minus strand of JBOFIL010000323.1, from coordinate 1,845 downwards.
GGCACAAGCAAGGGCACGCTGCGTGCGAGATTGCCTAGCTCGGCAAGCATCAAGCCGCCGATGGGGTGGCTCGTGTCAGTTGCTCTCTCACGGATAACGGCCTGGATCGCCTGCACATGCGCAGCGATGATTGCTTCGGGCAGCAAGCCGGCGGCATCGATCAACTTGCAGGCGCCATCGGCGATGCGCCCTGCGAGCTGGTTGCCGAACATCGGCGCATTGCCGCGCATGTCGTGCAGGGCGCGATAGATCAGATCGAGCTGGGGCTTTCCCGGCGCAGCCTGGAAATCAGCCAGCAGCAGGCCCAGCCTCTCGCTCTCACCCTCCAACCAGCGGTCGAACTCGCTGCGCAGTGCGCCAAGTGCGCTTTCGGCGTCCGTCAGAAGCCGGGCGATCTCGGCTGGCGAACCATTGCGAAGGGCGCGGCTTTGCAGGCGCGTATCGGCGGGCGTGATCTCGAATTCGCCATCTGCGAGCGGTTTCAGCAATGTCTGGCTCATCTGCGTGCCGTATCTGCAATTGCGCGCTGGCGGATCAGGTCAGGGGCGGATTTGCGCCGCTCCGGCCCGACATAACCCACAGCGGCGGTGCGGCGGCGGTCTGGCCCGAAATAGGCGCTGGTGCGCACAAAGCCGCGCGGATGGGCGACGACCGCAAACACGCGGTCATACAGCGCCTTGGATGAGATCGGCTTTGCCAGAAATTCAGTGACACCCGCGTCGCGCGCCTGCGCAACCCTGCGCTTCTCGGTGTGGCCTGACACCATGATAATGGGCAGATGCGGGTTTGCGCCGGAATTGGGCTGGCGGATCATCCGCGTGACCTCGATGCCATCAAGGATCGGCATTTCCCAATCCAGCAGCAACACATCCGGCTGGTGCGACATCACTGTCTCGATGCCGATGGCACCATCTTCGGCTTCCAGCACCTCGCGTGCGCCGAACCCATGCAGGAATGCCCGCAAAATGCGGCGCATGTGGGTGTTGTCATCCACAATCAGAAATCGGATGCGGGTGAAATCAACGCGCAATGCTTATGCCCCTTCAACCTGTGGTCGCTCGCCGGAAGGGCAGGAGTGACCAAAGGTTAGAGCACTGTGTCGTGAAAATCCTAAATTGAGGTAACCATGATGGCTCAATAGCCGAACTGTTCGTTGAGGATGCGTTCCTCAAGCCCATGGCCAGGGTCATGCAGCATGGGCAGGCTCACCGAGAGGTCCATCGCCACCTCCACCGCCGCGACATTGTTGACCTCAATATGGTCCGCCACTGCGCCCACCGGGCGCTTGTCATGCTCCAGCACTGCGATGGTGACTCTCGCATGGTCTGGCAGCAGCGCGCCGCGCCACCGTCGCGGGCGGAAGGGCGAGATCGGCGTCAGCGCCAGAAGTGGCGCATCCAGCGGCAGGATCGGGCCATTGGCCGAGAGGTTATAAGCTGTAGAGCCCGCGGGCGTCGCCACCAGCACGCCGTCCGCGATCAGCTCATCGAGTCGGACCTTGCCATTCACCGAGATGCGCAGCTTTGCCGCCTGATAGGAGCGGCGCAGCAGCGAGACCTCGTTGATGGCATGGGCCTGGAAGCGCTTGCCCTCCATATCAGTGGCGCGCATCAATAGCGGGTGGATCACGGAGGGTTCGGCCTTCTCCAGCCGCGCCACCAGATCATCCTCGCCATAAGCATTCATCAGGAAACCGACCGAGCCACGGTTCATGCCATAGATGGGTATGGCTGTGCCCTTCAGGCGATGCAGCGTTTGCAGCATCAAGCCATCGCCGCCCAGCGCCACCACCACATCGGCTTCCTCCGGCCTGGCATCGCCATAGCGCGCCACAAGCGCGACGCG
>JBOFIL010000322.1:0-1601 GCA_051650165.1 Allobosea sp. | reverse complement strand
ACTGGCGGCGCGCTCGCCTTGAAACGCATGATGGAGCAGGCCCGAACGCCCGGCACCATCCGCGTCTATGGCTGCGCGGCTGAGGAAACCGAGGGTGCCAAGGTCTACATGGTGCGCGCTGGCCTGTTCAACGATGTCGATGCTGCGCTTGCTTTCCATCCAACGCCATTTGCCGCCACGGGCATGGTGCGCATGAATGCCACCAATAGCGCGAAGGTCAGCTTCAAAGGCAAGACGGCCCATGCCGGCAACAGCCCGTGGGAAGGCCGTAGCGCGCTGAAGGCAGCCGAGCTGTTCGGCGCTGGCATCCAGAACATGCGCGAGCACATCCTGCCGACAGCTCCCGCCAATCCGCCCCCTCCTGCTTCGGCAGCGCTCGCGGCTCGCGCTATCGAGGCCGACAAAGAAGCAATTCTTCGCATCTGCCGCGAAGTCTGGGCGCTCGCCGAGGTTTCGCTTTCTGAAGTGAAATCCGCTCAGGTTCATGTGCGTGAGTTGCAGGCAGCAGGTTTCCGAATCACAAGCACGGGTTCGGGAGGCCTGCCCACGGCCTTTGTGGCGGAGTGGTCGCAAGGCTCGGGCGGGCCGGTGATTGCCTATCTTCCAGAGTATGACGCGTTGCCTTCGCTCGGCAATGCTGCTGAACCGCGCAAGACTCCCGGCCTCACTTCCGCTGGCCACGGCTGCGGCCACAACATGCTGGGCGCAGGCTGCACGGGTGGCGCATTTGGTCTCAAGCGCATGATGGAGCAGGCGCGCACACCAGGCACGATCCGCGTCTATGGCTGCGCGGCGGAAGAAACCGAAGGTGCCAAAGTTTACATGGTGCGTGCGGGGCTGTTCAACGATGTGGATGCGGCGCTCGCCTTCCATCCAGCGCCGTTTGGGGGCACCGGCATGGTGCGGATGAATGCCACTGACAACGCCAAGGTATCATTTCGTGGCAAAACCGCCCATGCTGGTAATTCCCCGTGGGAAGGGCGCAGCGCCCTGAAGGCCGCAGAGCTGTTTGGTGCCGGTATCCAGTATATGCGCGAGCACATCCTGCCGACAGCACGCGTGCATTACGTTTACGAATCCGCAGGCTCCGCGCCAAACGTAGTGCCTGACGAGGCCCGCATCTGGATCACCATTCGGGACATTGACCGCGACAAGGTCAGCGCCATGACCAAATGGATCCGCCAGATCGCGGATGGCGCTGCGGCGATGACGCAAACCACGGCTGAATTCGATCTCTATTTCGGCATGTATGACCTTATGCCCAACCAGCCCCTGGTGGACCTTACCTATCGCCATTTGCAAGCCATTCCGCTGGAATTCACAGCCGAGGAGCAGGCCTTCGCACGCGCTTGCCAGAAAGCGATGGGCGTTCCTGAAGCAGGCATGGCCACGCGGCTGCTGCCGAAATTGCCGGATACAACGGCGGGTGGCTCAACCGATATCGGTGATATCAGCTACACCTGCCCGGTCGCCGTCTTTGGCTGGCCAACCCTGCCGATTGGCATTGGCTTGCACACCTGGCCTGTCACGGCCTGCGGCGGCATGAGCATTGGCGACAAGGCTTCGCTCAACACAGCACGTGTGCTGGCGGCCATCGGCTT
>JBOFIL010000321.1:0-1433 GCA_051650165.1 Allobosea sp. | reverse complement strand
AATGGCGAATATCTTCCCGAGACCGAGGCCAAGGTCTCTGTGTTTGATCGTGGTTTTTTGTTCGCCGATGGCATTTATGAGGTCAGCGCGGTCATTGATGGCCGATTGATCGACAACAACGCCCACCATGCCCGGCTGCGGCGCTCCTGCGGCGAGATCGGACTGGCCTTGCCATGGTCCGATGATGAAATCACCGCCATCCAGCATGAGCTGATCACCCGCAACAAGATCGACGAAGGCGGCCTCTACATGCAGGTCACCCGTGGCAGCGCCGAGCGCGACTTCGCCTTTCCGAAGGATGCCAAGCCCTCGCTGGTGATGTTCACCCAGGCGCGCAACCTCACCGATACGCCGCAGGCCCGCACAGGCATTCGCGTCATCACCGTGCCGGATTTGCGCTGGAAGCGGCGGGACATCAAATCGGTCGCGCTGCTGGCGCAGGTGCTGGCCAAGCAGGCAGCCGCCGAGGCCGGCGCGCAGGAGGCCTGGATGGTGGAAGATGGCTTCGTGACAGAGGGCGGCTCGTCCACATCATGGATCGTCACGGCGGACCGTAAGCTTGTCTCGCGCCCCCTCTCCAATGCCGTGCTGCCTGGCATCACCCGCAAGGCATTGCTGACGCTGCTCGAAGAAGAGGCCAAGGGCGAGGGGCTGATTTTCGAGGAACGCGCCTTCACGGTTGAGGAGGCGCTGGGCGCAAGCGAAGCCTTCATCACGGCGGCCTCCTCGCTTGTGATGCCGGTGGTGGAGATTGATGGCCATCGCATTGGCGGCGGCCAGCCCGGCCCCATCTCGCGCCGGCTGCGGGAGATTTATCTCGACACGGCCAAGCATGGCGGGCCGCTGGGCTAGGCCGGATTGCCCGCCACATAGGTGGCTTTCACAGCGCGATCATCGCCCATGGTCATGAGCAGGAACAGCTCTTCCCCCAGGCTTGTGACCCGCTCATGGCGGTGCGCCATGGCAGGTGTAGCCGCGCTGTCCAGCACGATGACATCGGCTTCGCTGCCGATCTCAAGCGTGCCGATCTGCGATGCCAGCCCTAACGCGAGTGCATTGCCGCGTGTTGCCCAATGGAACGCAGCGAAGGGCGAGAGTGATGCGCCGCGCAGTTGTGCCGCCTTGTAGGCCGCACCCATGGTGGCGAGCATCGAATAGGAGGTGCCAGCGCCGATGTCCGTGGCAAGCGCCGTGCGCACGCTCTCATGGTGTGCCCGCTCGCGGTCAAACATGCCGGAGCCCAGAAAGAAATTCGATGTGGGGCAGGAGACCGCAACTGATTGGCTCTCCGCCAGCGCTTGCCATTGGCGGTCACTCAGATGAATGCAATGGCCAAACAGGGATTTCGGGCCCAATAGCCCAAAGCGCTGATAGACATCCGTGTAGTCCCGGGTCTGTGGGAAAAGCTGTCTCACGGTTTCGATTTCGGCGAG
>JBOFIL010000320.1:0-7891 GCA_051650165.1 Allobosea sp. | reverse complement strand
CAGCACGCGGGCAACCCGGGCGAGTGCCTTGAGATGGTCTGCGCCAGCGCCTTCGGGGGCGATCAGCGCGAAAATGATGTCCACCGGCTGACCATCGAGCGATTCAAAATCGACCGGCTTGTCGAGCCGCGCGAACAGACCATGCAACCGCACAGCCTGCGGCGAGCGCCCGTGCGGGATGGCGATGCCATCACCAATGCCGGTGGAGCCCAGCCGCTCGCGCTGCAGCAGCGTTTCGAACAGCTCGCGCTCATTCAACCCAGTGACACGCGCAGCGGCAGCAGCAATCTCCTGCAACGCCTGCTTCTTGCCGACCACCTTGAGCGGCGCGACCACGGATTCTGGGGAGAGGAGATCGGAAAGTATCATGATGCCCGAGATGCATGAACTGTGCCGCATGAGCGCAGCACGGTGCCTCTAATCCTGAACCCGAATTGGCGACCCCAATGATTGCCCAGATGGGCGATAATCACTGGCCGGCGTGCCCTTTACGACAATGCAGCAGGGGGATCAACCCAGCCGATATTGCCGTCGCGGCGGCGATACACAACATTCAGCCGACCATTGCCCGCATTTCGGAACACCACCACGCTTGCGCCGGTCATATCGAGTTCGGCCACGGCATCGCCCACACTGAATTCGTGCAGCGAGCGGGTCGATTCGGCAATGATGGCCGGATGCGCACCATTCTCGTGGTGCTCTTCCGGCTCCTCGTCGCTCTCGGGGGTGGCGATGACATAGGCCGGCATCTCGGTCAGCGCGCGGCGTGGCGCGGCTGCACCTGAGCGATCCTTCAGGCGACGCTTGTAGCGGCGCAGGCGCTTCTCGATGCGTTCCACCATCTGGTCAAGGCTGGCATAGGCATCATGCGCCTGGCCATGCGCCTCCAGCGTGATGCCGGAGGACAGATGCAGCACGCCGTCCGTGCGGAAGGCCGTGCCATCCTTCGAGACTGTGACGTGACCGCTCACGCCGCCCTCGTAATATTTGGCGATTGCGCCAGTGACACGATCCGTCGCCTGACCACGTAGGGCCTCGCCGACATCGAGATTCTTTCCGGAAATGCGAAGGCCCATGGCAGCGTCCTGTGATGCTTCGTCTTGTTCTTTGCCTGATCCCGCAAATGCTGTGCACCTGACTGGATCGACCAGACAAGACTGCGCCCAAAACGGGTCAGCTTTCAACAGCAATAAACGCCAGAAACTATATTCGATGGGGAGAGGGTTGATCACGCCTGAACAAGGCGGCCTTCCCGCTTGAGCCGCCGCCGGTCCATCGACGATGGAATCCGCAATGATTCGCGATACTTCGCCACAGTCCGGCGGGCAATATCCACGCCGCTCTCCTTCAGGCGCGTGACGATCGCATCATCCGACAGAACATCTTCGGCGGGCTCGGCATCGATGAGATGCTTGATCTTGAAGCGCACGGCCTCTGCCGAATGCGCCTCGCCATGGCCGGTGGCGGGAATCGAGGCCGAGAAGAAATACTTCATCTCGAACACGCCTCGCGGGCAGACGAGATATTTGTTCGAGGTCACACGCGAAACCGTCGATTCATGCATGCCAATGGCATCGGCAATGGCCTTGAGATTGAGCGGGCGCAGATGCTCGATGCCATGGGCAAAGAACCCGTCTTGCTGACGCACAATCTCGCTCGCCACCTTGAGGATCGTGCGCGCGCGCTGCTCAAGGCTTCGGGTGAGCCAGGAGGCATTCTGCAGGCATTCCGCCAGAAAAACCTTGTCCTGCTGCGTGCGCGCCGCACTGCTGATGCGCGCATGATAGGTCTGGTTCACCAGCACGCGCGGCAGGGTATCCGGGTTGAGATCGATCAGCCATGAGCCATCGGGCGCAGCGCGGATAATGACATCGGGCACCACCACCTCGGTGGCGCTGGAGCCGAACCCGCGCCCCGGCTTGGGGTCCAGTTCGCGGATTTCGGCAATCATGTCGAGGAGATCCTCGTCATCAACGCCGCAAGCCCGCTTCAGCCCCGCCATGTCGCGCTTCGCCACCAAGGGCAGGTTTGCCACCATCGCCGCCATGGCGGGATCGAACCGGTCTTTCTCGCGAAGCTGTATGGCGAGGCATTCGGCAATATCGCGCGCTCCGACACCTGAAGGGTCAAAGCGCTGCACCTCAGCCAGCACAGCCTCTACCCGCACCCTATCGATGCCCAGGCGCTCGGCGATGTCCTCAACCGCTTCTGACAAATAGCCATTGTCATCAATGGCATCGATGATGAAGCGCCCGATCATGCGATCGGTGGCGCTCACCGGCGAAAGCTCAAGCTGGGATTCCAGATGATCACGCAGCGAGATGTCGCGCGTCAGGTTGGATTCGAAATCCGGCGTCTCGCCATCATCGAAGCGTGCGCCGCCGCCACTGCCGCCCGCACCAGCCCCATGCATGACAGGCAGCATATCGCCAGAACTGGCTTCAGCCGCTGGCGGTGCGGAGCGATCCTCCTGAAAGACGTTTTCGAAGCTGGTATCAAGCCGGCCCTCTATCGCCTCGCGCGATTCCGGCATGGCCTCGCCAGCCCAATCACCACCATCCTCGAAGCCCTCATCGCCGCCGCTATCTCCATCGGATTGGCTATCCGAAGCCTCGCCGGAGATCGGCTCACGCTGTTCATCGCGCTCATCGCGCTCCAGCAGCGGGTTGCGCTCCAGTTCGTTCTCGACAAAGGCCTGAAGCTCAAGGTGGGAAAACTGCAGCAGTTTGATCGCCTGCAGGAGCTGCGGCGTCATGACCAGGGATTGCCCCTGGCGCATCTCCATCTTGGTCGACAACGCCATCCGTGAAGTGTGCCTCAGGCTGTGCGCCGCAAGCATCAAGACACTGGCGGCATGGAAATTGCCTGCAAGCTAATGCAGCCCGGCCATGGCGTCAAAGCCATAGCGGTATTGGCGTTGCCCGGATGTTAATGCACGCCCTGGTGCCCTTCCGGTCAGAGCCGGAAATCCTCGCCCAGATACACCTTGCGCACCTCGACATTGTCGATGATCTCGGCAGGTGTGCCTTCGGTCAGCACGCGGCCTGAGTGGATAATGTAGGCGCGGTCAACGAGCCCGAGCGTCTCGCGCACATTGTGGTCGGTGATCAGCACACCGATGCCGCGCGTCGTCAGCTGGCGCACCAGCATCTGGATGTCGCCCACCGCGATCGGATCAATGCCGGCGAAGGGCTCATCGAGCAGCACGAAAGACGGGCGAGAGGCCAGCGCGCGCGCGATCTCGCAGCGTCGCCTCTCGCCGCCGGAGAGCGCGATGGAGGGCGATTTGCGCAGGCGGGCGATATCGAACTCATTGAGCAGCGAATCAAGCTCAGCCTCGCGCTTGTCGCGGTCCGGCTCCACCTCCTGCAAAACGGCGCGGATATTGTCCTCGACATTCAGCCCGCGGAAAATCGAGGCTTCCTGCGGCAGATAACCAATGCCAAGCCGCGCGCGGCGATACATCGGCAGCGCCGTGATGTCATGGCCATCCAGCATGATCGCGCCGCGATCCGCCGAGACAAGCCCCGTGATCATGTAAAAGATCGTGGTCTTGCCCGCGCCATTGGGGCCGAGCAGGCCAACCGCCTCGCCATTGCGCACATCCAGCCCGGCATCGACCACCACCGTGCGGCCACGATAGCTTTTCTGCAGGCCACGCACAGCCAGAATGCCCGGCCCGCCCAACCCAACCGCATAGGGATTTTGGCTGACAGAGAGCTTTGACGCCTTGCGTTCGCTGGCTGGCACACTTGCGGGGCTTGCAGCAGCTTTTCGCCTGACAAACGGGGCAGAGAGCCTCTGGATCAACCCCTGCCTTGGCGGGGGGGCAGGTGGAGGCGGGGGCGCGGCAGGGCGCAGATCAGGGCGGATGCGCGAGAGCATCTCGTCCAGCTCTGCCAGCGGATCGGGCGCTGTCTGTTGCGCGGCATCTGGGCGCGTCTCGATGGGCATGGGTCAGTTGGTCGGGGTCGGAGCGACGGCGCGCGGGCGCGGCGCAGGCTGGCCGGCTGCCGGCGCTCCGCCGGCAGGCGCGCCGGAGCCGGGGATGAACAGGCCCTTCACCCGCCCGCCGGGCTTGGTCTCGACATTGGCGACGCCGGTCTGCGTGTCGTAGATCAGCTTCTCGCCGCGGGTGATGTTCTGGCCATCCGCCAGCGCGACATTGCCGGTGAGAATCACCTTGTTGGACACGCGATCAAACACCGCATTGTCCCCCGTCGCGGTCTGTGTCTTTGAAATCACCGTGACCGGCCCCGTGCATTCAATGCGACGGATCGCGCCGTCATTGGGCGCACCAGCCTGACGCGCCGCTGCGGGCTGGGGCGCTGGCTGCGGCGCTGTCTGAGTGGCGGCTCCTGCCTGCCGGCCTTGTCCGCGCGGCTCATAGAACAACGTCATCACCGAGCAGCGCACAGTGGTCTCGCCCTGCACCGCGACAACATTGCCGGCGAACACGGCGCGGCTTTCCTTGTCGAACACATCAAGCCGGTCCGCATCGATCTTGATCGGCTCCTTGCTGTTCATCGAGCCAAGTCCGCCAGGCGCGGCGCTTTGCTGCTGCCTGATCGCCTGCTTCTGCTGCTCGCGGACAGGGTCTCTCGGGGTGCCTTGTGCCTGTGCCGGCAGGCTGAGCACAAGGCCAGCCATGCAGACCAGCGCGAGGCGAAGGGGAGCACTAAGAATGGGAGCATTCATGGCTTTCTCGCCCCGCTGCGCTCGGCATCCGGCGCAATGTTGACGCCGGAGTTCTCGACGATGGCCGTCACGCCGCCAAGAAAGCTGATCACCTTGCCATTATCGGTCACTTCCAGAGCTTTCGAGTCAATCCGCGTGCCGCCGGAGGTGACCGTGACAGGCTCGCGCGAATTCACGGTGGCTGCCTTGAAATCAATGTCGGCGCTGGAAAGCTTCACATCATAGCCAGTATCGGTCTTGAGCCCCACTTCGCCGCGCAGCTGCATCTGCTCTTTCTGCGAATCGAATACGCCGGCCTTGGCAGTCAGCCGCACCCACTGGTCCTGTTCCATCTGGAGCCGGGCATTCATACCATTCAGTTCGATGACATTGGGCTTGCGCACATCCTGCACGGCCGTTTTCGCCGTCAGCTCATAGGGCTTGTTGTCCTTGCGAAAGCCGGTGAGCTTCGGGTTGTCCATCGTCACCTTGCCGCCAGAGAGCGAGAGCGGGCCCATGCTCACCCCGGCGATGGCGCGGAACGGATTGAGATAGGGCGCGACAAGCAGCCCCAAGACAGCGGCCACGCAAATCACGGGAATGGCCTTGCGCAGCACTTTGACCGCGCGCGAGTGCCGCAGCGCAGCCGCATAGGCGCGCTCGCTTTGCCGGACAGCGCGCAAGGCAGCGTTGGCCGAGCCCTCCAGCTCAGCCTCCACCATGCCTCTGGTCGCCACATGCGCCACAGATTTCTCTCCGATACGGCTTTGCAGCCAGACAGCCCTAGGCACCCCGCCAGGGTGCATGCGAGCAAGACTACAGGCGAGGTCTTGCCGACAGGTCAACGCAGATGCGCCAACCACGCATTGCTGCTTAAGCGCAGCGATGCGGCAAAACCATGTCGCCCAATCTCATCCCAATATCATGTTGCCACAGTTGGCCAAAAAAATCTGGCAAGCCAGCATCGGACTCAGCTGTGCGAGAAGATATCCTCTTCCGGCCAACCGGCAAGATCTAGGCGCGCGCGCGTCGGCAGGAAACGGAAGCATTCCTGCGCCATCGCCTGCCGGCCCTCGCGCGTCAGCATCACATCGAGCCGGGCTTTGAGCTCATGCAGATGCAACACATCGGAAGCCGCATAGGCGAGCTGTGCCTCGCTCAGCTCCTCCGCGGCCCAATCAGACGATTGCTGCTGCTTGGATAGATCGATGCCCAGCACCTCGCGCGTCAGATCCTTCAGGCCATGGCGGTCAGTGTAGGTGCGCGAAAGCCGCGAGGCGATCTTGGTGCAATAGACGGGCGTCGGCATCACGCCGAGCGCATGGGACAGCACGGCCAGATCGAAACGTGCGAAGTGAAATATCTTGGTTACCTTCCGGTCAGCCATCAACTTGCGCAGGTTCACAGCGCGCGGGCCGCCCCGCTTGATCTGCACCACATCCGCCGTGCCATCGCCCTTGGAGAGCTGCACGACACAGAGCCTGTCACGCAAAGGGTTGAGGCCAAGTGTCTCGGTATCGACCGCGATGCTGTCGCCTGCCTGGTATCCGTCCGGCAGATCGCCGCGATGAAGCCTGATGGTCATGTCCGCCCCGTTTTTGTGCCCGCGAAACAGGGGCAAAGCTGATTGAAGAATGCCGCCACGCGTCTTGGAAAACCCAAATCCTGTCAAGCGCCTTGTCGGCACATGCTCTTGTGAGCTCGTCTCTTTTTCGTGATGGCAACGACAGGTGACATAACGGCATTGACTAACGAAACGTTAAGGCGTTCACTCGGCTGGTGTGGCATCGTGCATGCTGCGATCCGCCCGAGGATAAGGATATGACAATGTCTCATTCTAGATGCCTGAAGAGCCTCCTCACAGCCGCGGTGCTTGGTTTCATGCACACGGCGGTTGAGGCTGCCCCGCAGGCCCCCGGCATCGCTGCAGCAATCGCGAACAATGCCAGCCACAAGCTCGCCATTGAGCTGGTCCAGCTCAGCCCGCAGGCGCAGCGCAACCGGGATAACCGGCGCAATCTTGGCGCTGCAATCGGTATTGGCCTTGCAGCTGGTGCGCTCGGCGCGGCGCTTGGCGGCGCAAACGCCCGGCCTGTCTATGATGAGCGCCCGATCTATCGCGAGCGCCGGCCTCACTACATCGAACAGGAAGACGAGTATTACGTCGATACTCGCCGGCCTTTCCGCCCAGTCCATCAGCCGGTTTATGTCGCTCCGCGACCGCAGTATCGCGAGGTGCGCCGCGGGCCGGATTGCTTCCGTTTCCGCTCATACGATCCGCGGAGCGGAACTTATATCGATTACAATGGCCGTGAGCGCTACTGCCCATGAGGCTATGCTGAGTCGCAGGCATCAGCTGGCGTGATGTCGTGTTTGCATGATCATTAATCGCAGCTGTGCCCGGCGCAGCTGCGATTTTTGGTGTTGGAGAAGCCAAGAACCACATGGGGATGCCACGCGCGAGGAAGCGCCTTCATATCTCGGCATCTAAGGGGATTGGTGCCCAGGAGAGGACTCGAACCTCCACGCCCTTGCGAGCGCCAGCACCTGAAGCTGGTGCGTCTACCAATTCCGCCACCTGGGCAACGGGGGAAGCCTCTAGGGAGCGGGGGCGGGGCTGTCAATGACTCATTTGCAATTGCATTGATTGTCATCGCCGCATCCGCCGCTGGCCATATAGCGCATTCCCTCCATGCGAGACTTCCTCTAAAGGCCAGATGGATTTCGCAACTGCGAGGAATGCCCCATGTCGGATGGATTGGAAGCTCAAGGCACAGGTAAGGGCCAGAATGCCCAGGGACGCATCGTCACGGTGTTTGGGGGCTCCGGCTTTGTCGGGCGCCACCTCGTGCGAGCGCTCGCCAAGCGCGGCTACCGTGTGCGCGCAGCCATGCGCCGGCCAGACCTTGCCGGCCATCTCCAACCGCTCGGTGCTGTGGGGCAAATTCACGCGATCCAGGCCAATCTGCGCTATCCCGCCTCTGTCGCGCAGGCAGTCGCCGGCGCCGATGCCGTGGTGAACCTCGTCGGCATTCTCCAAGAAGACAGGCGTCAGAATTTCAGCGCTGTGCAGGCTGAGGGCGCGCGCACTGTTGCGGAAGCCACCGCCGCAGCCGGAATCACGCGCTACGTGCAGATGTCAGCCTTGGGGGCTTCGCCTGATTCGGCTTCGGTCTATGCCAGCACGAAGGCGGAAGGCGAGCAGGCAGCGCTT